>JAGVEP010000337.1 GCA_020058145.1 Phycisphaerae bacterium
ACTTCTGAACAGGCCCCGCAGCACGATCCGGTGATCTTCGGGTAAGGCTCGCAGGCTCAGGGGCGAGTGACCGTGATCGTGCCGGGGTATCCAACTGGGCTCGAGCTGTCCACTGTTCGCCGATTGTAATCCGCGGCGGCGACGGTGCCGCCGGCCCCACCGGCTGCATTGCCCGACGCGGGTTATTGACAACCGCCGGCTTTCGGCCGGCCGAGTTATCCACAACCGTGCTGCGCTTGCCGTAGGGCCGCTCCGCACGGCCATGGATAACGTCGGGAACCGTATCAGGGGGAGGGGCTGCGGGATGTTTCAGTCGGTCGAGGCGAGCATGGCAGGCGGCGAGATTACCAACTTTCCCTGCCCAGCCGAGAGCGTTGGCTCCGGGACCTGCGGGTATCCGCGCTTGCGGCTGGACGGTGGGCGAAACGTGGATCACAGCGGTCCATGTTTCGTTTTAACGAAACTCAGTCTATCCGGTCTGGGTCGGCGTTTCGGACAGATGCAGGCCCACGAGGGCATGCCACTGTGGCGCTGGGCGCGAGCACTCTTGGAAGTCTACGAGGCAGGGCAACAGGCGGCGCACAAGCGGCTGACACTGGCCGAGATCGGTGTGCAGGTGGGCTTGGCCGCGCGCCAACAGCCGTATTCCGGCCCGTGGGTCTCGCGCGTGATCGGGATGCCGCTGACGTTGTGCAGCCGCATGATTTCCTGGGCGCGGCCGACCGCGTCTTCTGGCCGCAGTGTGACCGGATCGAGAATCACGCCGCTTTCGGAGCGTTTGACTTTGCGCACCTCGCGGGTCTGGTCTTCGCTGCTGAGGTTGCGGTGAATGATCCCGATGCCGCCTTCCTGGGCGAGCGCGATGGCGAGCGTGCTTTCGGTCACGGTGTCCATCGGCGCGCTGATCAGCGGGATGTTGATGCGGATGTGGCGCGTGAGTTGCGTGGTCACATCGATGTCACGCGGGTGAATGCTCGCGCGGCGCGGCACGACAAGGACGTCATCAAAGGTAAGAGCTTCGCCGATAATCTTGGGGTGCGGGGTTAGGTCTGCCATAGGTCAAGATAGTACGTCCGGTCGCGGTTTCGTCAAGCGGCGGTCAGGGGTCAGAGGTCGCGGCTGCAACCTGCGGCATTCCCTGAACCCTACTCGACGGCAATAAATCAACCCGGAGATCGTTATTCCCCGATAGAACTGGGTGAGGTGTCGAAAAGGCCCTGGCGGGCGGCGTTGGGGATGTTCCCCGACGGCCCGCGGCCCAGAACCCCCGTTTCGGATAGGAGGACCAGGGATGCTTCGATTCCGTGCGCCGTGCAGTCTCGCGCTGGGAGCAGTGTTGGTCATGGCATGCGTCGGGGGTTGCCCAGACGCAGGGTTGGTCACCAACGTCTTGGACGCTCTGCTCGCCGGGAGCGGCGGGCAGAACGGCAACGGCAATTCCTCGCCGCAGGAAACCGGCACTCAGTCTACGGAGCCTTCGTCGGGCGGCGGGCTTCCCGACGGGGGTACGCCGACGGCCACCGAGCCGCCGCCGGACCCCAAGGACGAGCAGGTGTTCCGCATTCTTCAGGAGTCCGTCCAGGCCGACCCCGTCGAGGACGACGTGCCGGCGAGCGATGAGACGCCATACTTCGGTGAGGACCCCGTCGCGTTTGCCGCGGACGATGTCGACGCCGCGTCGTTCGACGTGCCGATTGCCGACGCGGTCGGTGCGGCGGCTGACGGCCCGATCGCCCACGGCCGGATCTACGGCCACTACTGGCACGACGTTCCCGACGCGACTTCGGACACCAGCGGCGGCTTGTTCCGCGGACGTTGGCTCGCCGCGGACGGCTCACCGCGCGGCGTGCTGCGCGGCGAGTATGAGCCGCTCGAACCGGAATGGTTGCCGCCCGACTTGGCCGGCGGCGGCGTGTTTCGCGGGAAGTTCATCGACTTGAACGGCGAGTTCCGCGGCGTGATTCGCGGGCGATACGGCCATCTGCCCGGCGGGCGAAACCTGTTCTTCGGTCACTGGATTGACGCCGACAACGGCTTGGTCGGTGTGCTCAAGGGACATTGGAAAGACGTGCCCGAGGTCAACGGCGGCCGGTTCGGCGGGCGCTGGGCCGCGTTCAATCTCTGCGGCGAGGTCGATTCGCTGCCGGAAGTCCTGTTCGAACAGAATGACTTTGGCGGGTTTACGCCGACCGACGAAACCGTCGATTTAACGGGCGATGAGGTCGGTTCGGTGGTCGTGGCTGAGCAGGCGGACGTGATCAACGCCGCGGGTCCGCCGTGCATCGACCCCAATTTGCCGCGCGGTTTCCTCCACGGCCGGCACAAGCCGGTTCAGGACCCCGGCGCGGTCGGCGGGTTCTTCCGCGGGCGTTGGCGGTCGGCGGGCGGCTTGGAAGTCGGCGTGCTGTTCGGCCGTTGGGAGCCGGTGCCGCCGAGCGAGACGTCAGAGGGCGCTGCTGTCGCGGGCAAGTTCTACGGCAAATATGTGAGCGTGGACGGCATCTTCCGCGGGTTTGTCCGCGGCGTGTATGGCAAGAGTGCGCACCAGCTCGACGTGTTCCGCGGGCAGTACTTTGGCGCCGCGGGCGTGCTGAAGGGCGAGTTGCGCGGGCGTTGGGTCAACTTGCCGGACCGTCCCGCGGGGCCGTTCTTCGGCGTGTGGTACGGGACGGACCTGGAAGCAGAGGCCGCACCGTAGGGTGGGCATTGCCCATCGGCCCGAGAAGCAGCCACGAAGCCACGAAGCGACCGTGGGCGTCTTCCTGCCCCTTCGTGGCTTCGTGGCTTCGTGCCTCCGTGGCTTCTTCACTGCACCAACTCCGGCACGAGAGTCGCGAAAGTCATCGTCCGCACGTTGAATAGCACGTGCC
>JAGVEP010000292.1 GCA_020058145.1 Phycisphaerae bacterium
TGCCACATACGTAGCGGCCGGGCTCTGTACCGGCCGTAGAAGCGGCCCGCGCCCCCGCGCGGCCGCCAAGACGCGGCCGACCCGTCGGTCGGCGCGGTGTAAAAAAAGGAGCTTCAGAATGACGACAGGAAAGTGGAATCAAAACCGAACCGGCGCGTCTCGCGCGCTCGTCGGGCTGTTGGCGGCGGCCAGCCTGCTGCTGCTGGCGGGGGGCCTACCATCGCTTGCAGCGGACTGCCCCTCGTTTGACAACACCGACTCGAATTGGGCTTTTTACAGCTGGCGCAACATGCAGGTTAGCCTCCCCGGCGGAAATGCCCATTACACAGTCAGACTTAACAAGTGCGGTACCTGTGGCCCTGTCCCGGTGATTACCACAGTGTGCCCCCCTGACGGGTCGGTCCAATCACCGCTGGGCGGCATGTGGGCAGGCGATTTCAATTGCTCAGTGCTCGGGAGTTTTGGTTATGAGTGGTGTCCATCCGGCGGGCAAACTTGGTGGGGAATGGTGAGCTCTGGTATCACTAATGACCCAGATTTCTGGTATGTAACGCTATGGTCCCCCAACGCCCAGACGGTAACACTTGCGTGGTTAGTCTGTGGCGGCAATATGGCGATCAACACGCAGCCTGCCAGCCAGACAGTGTGCGCCGGAGCTAGCGCGACTTTCAGCGTGTCAGTAAATGACCTCCAGTACTTTCAGTGGCGCAGAAACGGCGTCAACATCCCCGGTGCCACGAGCAGTTCGTACACCCTAACCGCGACCGCCCCTGACAATGGCGCCGTGTTCGACGTCGTCTGTTCGAATATGTGCCGTACCGAAATAACGAGCGCCCCGGCCACGCTGACGGTTCACACGGCGCTGTCCATCACGGGCCAGCCGGTCAGTCAGCTCGCGAATCCCGGCGATTCGGTCTCGTTCAGCGTCGTCGTGTCTGGATCGCCGGCTGGCTACCAGTGGCAGAAGAACATCAGCAGTGTGTGGACGAATCTGGCTAACAGCGGCAACATCTCCGGCGCCACGACGGCGACGCTGACGCTCAACCCGGTCGTGATGGGCGACACCGGCAGCTATCGCTGCGTGGTCACCAACGAGTGCGGCACCGTCAACAGCGACGCCGCCACGCTGGCGGTCTGTAGCCCCGCGCTCACGCTCAACGCCGCGGACACCTGCGTCAACGGCAGCGAGCAGCTCGTCGTCAACATCGACCTGACGGGCTACGGCGCGGCCTGCCCCGGGATCGTCGCCGGGCAGTTCTTCCTCCAGTATGACCAGAGCAAGCTCGGCTTCGTCAGCGCGGTGCCCGGCAGCACTCCCTGGACCCGCGAAATCGCCGAAATCGTCAACGCCGGCGCCGGCACGATCGACTACGCCGTCGGTACCCCTGTCGGCGACCCGAACCAGGGCGGCACGAGCGGCGCGATGGTGACGATCACCTTCAACGCGATTGCTCAGACGTGCGCGACGGCCAACCTGGTCACGTTCCGCACGCACGCCCCGCCGACGCGGCTCACCGACGTGAACAACGCCGACTACGACGTGCCCGCCGGCAACCTGACGCTCAATGCCCTCGGCGCGGTCACGCTGGACACGACTCCGCCGACGGCGACGCAGGGCACCATCAGCGCGTGCTATAGCACGACGGCGCTGGCGAATGCGGCAGCCCTGGCGGCCACCACGGCCCTGACCGACAACTGCGACCCCAGCCCGGACAAAGCGATTCAGACCGGCGCCACCTCGTGCGCCACATCGATCGTGGTCCGCGTCACCGACGATTGCGGCAACTACACCGACTACACCTACACCACGCGCGTTGACGGCACGCCCCCGGTCGTGACCTGCCCGACCCCGAACCCCCTGAACCTGGTGGCCGGCCCCGACGGCTGCAACGACACCGATCCGGGTTCGGCAACGGCCCTGGACAACTGCGACGGCGCCCTGACGCCGAGCTATGTCCGCAACGACGGCAAGACGCTCAACGAGCCGTTCTGCGTCGCCGACTCGCCGATCCTGATCACGTGGACGGCGACGGACACGTGCGGCAACGTGGGCCAGTGCGTGCAGACCGTGACGGTGCTGTACGCGGGTCAGGTGGAGGTTGAGGTCCAGTTGGCCGGCGACTTCACCGGCAAGACGTTCGACCGCTGCGTGACGTTCGACCTGTGGGCTTGCCCCAGCACGCAGCTCACGATCGGCGAAGTACTGCACTTCGTGGACGGTTTCGCGTCGGCGACGATCACCATCACGCCGGCGTACTACGAGTGCATCACGGCCCGGGACCGGCTGCACACGCTGCGGAAGAACGACGCCCAGTTCCACATTGACCCGGTGACGTTCCATTACGTGGCCAAGTTCACGACGGCCGACGGCGGCGACGCGCTGGTGAGCGGCAATGCCAATGATGACGATTACATCGACATCATCGACTTCGGCCGGTGGGCGACGCGCTACGGCACGAGCTATGGCCACCCGAACACGACCTGCTCGACGCCGGCGTACCACGTCGACTTCAGCGGCGATGCGGTCGGCAACGTGGACGAGCTCGACTACTCGTTCGTCCAGATCAACTTCTGGGCAGTCAGCGAGGCGGCGTGCTGCGCTGTGCCGGGTCCGGCGGCCGGCGGCGATGGCCCGATCACCCGTATCTCGGTCCGCGACCTGATTCGGATGGGTCAGGGCGACTTGGCGATCCTCGACCTGAACGGCGACCGTTGGTATGACACCACCGACGTGCAGCTCTGGCTCGAAGGCGTGCGGCCGCTCCAGAAGGCCCACGAGAACTTGTGGGATAGTGAAGAGTCCCCCGCAGTCGCGGATTTCTAACCGCCTGCGCAAAGGTGCCGGGGACCGGTCGTCTTGAAGTGCTCGCTCCCCCCGGCACCTACCCTCCTCACCGGCGGCGGCACGGCCGCACACCGACCGTGCCGCCGCGAGGACGGGCAGAGGGACAGAAGGCAACGAGGCAACGAGGCAACGAGGCAACGAGGCCCCGAGGCCCCGAGGCCCCGAGGCCCCGAGCCCCGAACCCCGAAGGCTGCGAGCCGGACGCCGAAGTTGGTCGCTGCTGGCGGCCACGGAGTCAAGCTCGTGTTTGCCAGGAGACAGGGGTCTTGTGCTCGCAAATGGCGCGCCCAAGTCCCCTCTCTCTCTCTCTCCTCCGCTTGGCCCACGTCCGTTGTGGGCA
>JAGVEP010000030.1 GCA_020058145.1 Phycisphaerae bacterium
AGGCTGGGCAGTCCGTTCGCGCCAGGGCCAGCGGGGTCAGGTCCAGGCGGCAGGCGTAGCGCTCGTCGAGTTCAGCCAGCTTCCGGCGCAGCTCCAGTTGGACAACCTTGACTTTGGCCTCTCGCTGGGCGGAATCCTCCCCGGCGCCGCGGCGCGCAGAACGCTGGCCATCGCCGCGGAGCAAGGCCCGGTAGTAGTCCTGCAACCGCTGGCGATCGCGCCCGAGCCGACTTTCCAGACGTTCCACGAATGCACGGCTGTCGACCTGGAGGTGGCCGAGGGCGGCCCGAACGGCGGCCAACTGCGTGGAGGACTCGGCGGGCAGATCGCCCGGGTCGGCCAGAACGGCGCCCGTGTCCGACAGGTCGGGAAGCTGAACCTCCGCACCGGTCGAGGCGTTCACACTCACGCGCACGACCTGCTGCCAGCGGTCAGCCGAGTCCAGCGTGGCCAAGAAGTACCAGGTATGGTATTCCGTCCGCGTCGGCTCCGCCGCCTGTACGCGAACGCGGGCATTCCGCCAGGTAAAGGCCCGTGCCACCGGCTCGGCCATGTCGGAGCGCTTCAGGTACGCCTCAGGGATCCGCAGGCACACGACCTGAGGCTCCGCCCGGACCAGCGGCTCGATCCGGTCCAGAAAATCGGAGGTCAAATTGATGGGCAGCGGGCTTCCGGCGTCCGCCGCCAGGGGCAGAATCTCCAGGCAGCGCAGGGCCTGGGCAACCTCAGTCGGCAGCAAGGCTAGGCCCTGGTCTGCTTCCGCCGGCCAGTCGACCTCGGCACCACGCCGCTCAAGCAGCCGAGCGGTGAACGCTCGAAGTCGGTCCTCGACGGGGCGGCTCATTGGGGCTCTTTTCCAGCGCCGGCTCTCACGTTCGTTTGGCCTGGGATTCCGGCCGGACGACGGGCTCTCAGCCGGCCAGTCTTAGATGATAAACGGTCCCGGAGGAGGATGCGCGGAGCGGCGAAGGTGCGCTCAAGGCGCCCCACGCCGACTTATTCCGCCCGGCGCCTGGTCGTATCATCCGGGTGGAGATGCGGCATGGCGTTGTACCGCGTGCTCATCGAGCAGGACGAGGACGGCGTGTTCGTGGCCGACTGCCCGAGCCTGCCCGGCTGCATCAGCCAGGGCGCGACGCGCGACGCGGCCGTCGCCAACATCAAGGACGCGATTACCGGGTACCTCGATAGCCTGCGCAAGCACCATGAGCCCATCCCACCGTCGGCTTGGGAAGCCACGGTTGAGGTGCCGGCGTGAGCCGATTGCCCGTCGTCTCCGCCCAGGACGCCGTCCGGGCGCTGGCACAGCAACGGACGATGCCACACTGTATGATAGTCGAATGAGCACGACGCTCGAACACGTTCGGGAATTGATCGCGGCCAGCGACATCAAAATCTCGGACCACGGCTATGATGAATTGAGCAACGATGGATTGACCGTCAGCGAAATCGTCGACGGCATCGAGACGGCCGAGGTCGTGGAGGACTATCCGGAGTACGGCAAAGGTCCATGCGTGCTGGTGCTCCAGCGTGACGCGCACGGCGCGCCGATCCACGCATTATGGGGGATTTCGAAGGGGCAAGATCGGCCGGCGGTGCTGATTACGGCGTATCGGCCGGACCCCGCGAAATGGACGAGCGATTTCAAAGTGAGGCAGTTATGAACCGGCGGACGACCAAGCTGATTCGCGAAGGCGAATACGTGACGGAGGTGGAAGTCGAGCTGAGCGATTCGCCGGAGGGCTGGGGACCGTATTTGTCGCTGGCGGACGCCAAGCGCCTGGACGAGGCGCGGGCGGCGCTGCGGCGTGGGGATTTGACGGCGGCGGCGCGGATCGGGCGGGTTTTTCGGCTGACGCCGGTGAAGGCGAGCGCGTAGGCGGCGACCGGTATTGGGTGGGGTGGGCGTCTCGCCCGCCTTTCGCCGGGTAGAGGCGGTGCCCGGCATGATCAGCAGCACGTTCGCGCCCATGCTGGAAATGCCTATCTGGATCCGTGACGACGAGCCCGCGCCGATCTCCATCAAGGCGATAACCGCCCCCACGCCGATGACGATGCCCAGCGTCGTCAGCGTCGCCCGCATGGGGTTCTTGGCCAGCGCCAGGCGGGCCGTTCGTGTAGTGCGCCAGATTCTCATAGGCGCCATGCTATGAATGGAAACCCTAAGGGGAGATGAAGCCGTTCAGGACAATTGCGGATTTCGGATTGCGGACTAAACGGCCGACCGGGGCCGCTGACAGCTTCCTGGGCGAATTCACGCAGAGGCCGGCTCGATGAGCGTTATCGCGAAGCGCTTGAAGTCATCTGCGTTGAAGGTCAGGAGCCGCGTGATGCCATAGGTCTGCATGGCCGCGACCAGCCGGGCGTCGTAGGACCGGAGGCCCTTGATCCCGAGGGTCTGCACCAGGTCATGCCAGCGAGTGAGCAGTTCTTCCCGGTCGTGCAGCAGAGTGAACCGCCGCTGGAAGAATCGCAGCCAATGGCTGGCCTGGTCCGGCGTCATACCCAGCCCGTTCTGCCCGGCGGGAGGCGGACCGGGCTTGCGCGTGGCCACCGCCCAGAACTCATAGAGGTTCTGGGGAACAATAATGAGCCGTTCGCGCCGGGCCAGCAGCATGTGAACGGCCCGGCGCGCCGTCGCGCACTGCGGGTCGGCCGAGTCGGTCATGCGACCCATCAGGTTGGTGTCGAGAAGGATCATTCGCCGACCAGGGGCCAGTAAAGGGCCTCACGCGAGTAGTCCGCGCCCCCCGCCCGCACCGTGAACGCCTCCATCTCGGCGAAGATGTCCTCCCCGGGCGCCGGGGCCACCGCGTCGGCGGGCTCCTCGACAAAAACGATGGCCTCGCGGACTTCGCCGCTGATTCGGACCACCGTCTCGGCGATCTCCTGCTTGGAGCCTCTCACAACTTGTGCCTGCATCGCTCACCTCATACCAATCGGCCCGCCTAACATTATAAGGTCGCTGCCCGCCGCGGGCGAATGTCTTTCTGGATCTGCGACGACGAGCCCTTGACAACCCAGACGGTCGTCAAGGGCGAGCCGGCGCCGATCTCCATCATGGCAATGACGCTGCCCACGCCGCTGACGCTGCCCAGCGTCGTCCGCGTCGCCCGCCTGGGATTCTTGGCCAGCGCCCGCAGGGCCGTTCGCGGACTGCGCCAGATTCTCATGGGCGCGCTGCTATAAATCTGAACCTTAAGAGGACATGAAGGTGCGGCGGTTGGTGAACCTGAAATGCACCACCAGTCTCTCGGCGCTGCCGCCTCTCGACGCGGCGTCGCTCAGGACTGTCAGAACCCGAAGCGCAAGCGAAGGGCCTGCCTCGTAGCCCGCCGAGCCCGTTCACAAGCGTTATGGTCGCTTCGCGGCACCGTGATACTCAGGAAATGAGACCGCTCGGACTCTGGGCCGACCCGGCAGCCGTCCACCATCCATCGTCATCGCGCCCAAGGGCCTGACGGCCTCAGCGCGGCGAGCCGCGACGACGCCGGCTGAGGACGCCAGGACCAACATGTGCTCCACCTAATTTGCACGAACGGATCGGGGCGCACAGGAACAGCCTGCCGCATGCCGCGGCTCATGCCGGCGGCGTCGATGTCCAGAAAGAGCTTGGCGCGGCCGCGCTGGTCGGCTGGAGCGCTACTCAGCTTGCGACAGCTTTTTCTCCAGACGCGCGAGCCGCGCCTCCAGCTCGTCGATTCTCGATTGCTGGGCGTCGATCGCCTCACGTTGTTCCTGAACAATCGAGTTGAGACCCTGGATCGCGGCGAGCGCGACGCCGTCGGCGTCGACCGTACCGATGTACCTCTCATCTTCCCCGACGCCGAATGCCGCGTAGAAGTCTTGCGCCATCGGACCGATGTGCCGAATCGCCGGGTCTTGGCTCTCGTAATTCCATGTCTGAACCGACAGAGCCACGACTTTCTGGAGCATTTCCTGAGCGCAGACTGGTCTGACATTGTCCTTTACGTTCCGGTCGCTCATCGACGACCACGTGCCGGAGCCCGCCGGCAGTGCGGCACCAGTGCTCTGAGCAGAATTCGTGAAGAACCGGTAACCGCCGCTCGCTCGTATCGTCCATTGGCGGTCGGCCGACGACGCGACGTCAGCTCCGTAGCTGTCGCCCCAGACGAACGCGCCTGCGTGTAACGCCTTCGCCTGCAAACCAGCGGCCAGACTATACATACCGCTCGCTGTGCAGTCGACGCCGCCCGGAATCATGGAGGCGTAGCCGCTGGCCGAATTGGTGTCCCCACCTGCCACCGTTGCGTAGATGCCGCCCGCATTGTTGTTGGAACCGCCCGATACGGTAGCTTCTCTGGCGGAGGCTACGTTCTCCGACCCACCGCCAACGAAGCTGCGGTCGCCGCTTGCTGAGTTGGCGTATCCGCCGCTCACTGCGGCAAAGTCCGCCGCCGTGTTGTTGCGACCCCCGCCAACGGTACCGTAGGAGGCTGTGACTTGGTGGCCAAATCCGGCGGCACCGCCGCCGGCGATGGTCGCTCCGACTGCCCCTGCACTTACGGTGTTCGCGGCGTGTCCGCCGATGATGTTCGGAGTATTACCATCTCGGGGCTCTAAGCGCAGGGCGCGCGCACTATTAACCACAAGGTTGAGCGCGAAGTCAGTGGTAGTGCCCAGCGCGTATAAATCTGTAACTGAATTACCTCCGAGTGACCAGTAGTTACTGTGCGTGTGACCACTCGAAGCGAAGTCGCTGGCCGTTAAGCCATCGAGCTCGTCGGCATCGAGCCCGCTACCGGCACCCTGGGGAATGATCTTAGTGGGTTGAATGCTGGTGACCTTTGCGTTGGTTACCGCCGCGTCCTGGATCATCGGCGTCGAGATCGCATTGGGCTCCGCTACATTGACGTATCGCATGTCGGCCCATGCCGTATCGACGGAAACCGTATTGGGATCCACGACTATGCCCGCGCCAGCGCCGACGTTGAGGTGGACTTCTCCATATGTAGCACTGCCAGTTAGTCCATTGTCCGCGTATACGTTGGAAACACCTCCGTTTGGAGTTGTCCCAACCTCATCGTTCGCCCACACCAACTGCCCACCCACGAACTTCATGATCTGGTTTGGGTCCGCGCCGGCTGTGTCAATCTTCGGCAGCGCGACCGCCGCGTTCACGAGCATCGGCGTGGTGACCGCGTTGGCCTCGCCGTTCATAACGTACTGCGGGTGATCGTCGGCAGCCAGTCCGGACAACTGCGAGTGCGTTGTGATCGTCCCACCCGCGGGTCCCTGGATTCCTTGGATCCCCTGGCCGCCTGTCGGCCCTGGCAGTCCCGGATCGCCCTTGTCGCCTTTGTCCCCCTTCGCCCCGGCCGCGCCGGCGGGGCCTTGTGGGCCTTGCGGTCCTTGCGCTCCGGCATCGCCTTTGTCGCCCTTGTCGCCTTTGGCCCCGGCGGGACCTGGCGTGTCCTTCCCCGCCTGGAGTTCCTGAATGTTCTGTTCGACGGGATTAAGCTGCGCGTCAACGATCTGCTGGACATCAGTCTCTGTCAGCCCGCTTCCCGCGCCAGGCACACACCCTGGGTCGACCTGCGCAAGGAACAGGCCAACAGCGCAGATGCCGAGCATCGCCGGCGCTGCGGCGGCACGTCGCCACCATCGGTTTTGAGTTATGGACGGCGCACAGCCGCCGCGCTCGTGGTTCGCCTTCGGTTTCATCGCACGATCCTCCATTCAGAGACTCGAAAGAACCCAACCCCCGTCCGGTGGCGCGCGCCGCCGTGGCGGAGATTCACTCGCGTATCGATTGGCCTGCGACCGCGCGGGAGGGTCCGTAATAACGTGCGTCAAATGGACGATCTGGGCGCACAGAAAAGGGCGCGAAACCGAAACGCACCCTTGCTCTGAGGCACTGGCGTGCCCGGACTCAAAGGCGGTCCGGCCCGCGCCCCTTGCGGGGCGCGGCACCGGTCGCGTGCCTTGAGTCCTGAGAATCGCCAGTTTTCAGAGCAAGTCGGCGGCCGAAGCCACGAGATTGTCGGCGCTGAAGTGCCAGCGCCCGTTTTTCTACCTCAGTCGCGTGCCTCCATAGGAACAACCTCCAGCAGCGGATCACAAGCCCGCGTGCTGTCAAGCCCCAGTTTACCGCAGTGGCAGGTCCGGTCCAAGAGAAATGCGCGCGGAATGCCGGACCGGCCGTGCGTTGGATGGAGTCCGCCTCCAGCGCGGCGGCGCGTCCACGCGGGGCGGCGCTGGATGGACGCAAAGACGCCGCGCGCGGACGGTTTCCGCGCAATGATGGGTGCGGAGGCGCCCCGCACGGACAGAATCTCTCGAAAAATGGACGCGGCTCGAAGAAAGGTGCCGGCGTTATCGAAGTCGGTGGCTGCGGCGACCGATGCTTGTGCCAGCGCACCCGCCGCGGCGCGTCGCCGCTGGTCGGAATTTCGGTGCGCCCCACACCGTACCTCTCCCCAGCGGGGGCGAGGCGTTTGTTACTCGCGAAAAGACATGGAGTTATGTGATTGACGGGCGGGGACGCCCACCCCACCCCGGCAGGGACGCCTATCCCACCCCTATCGTCCCATTCACTCCACGATCTGCTACAATCCGGTCATGAACACCGAACTGCTCTCCCGGATCACCGTCGAACCCGGCAAGTGCGGCGGCAAGCCCTGCATCCGCGGCAAGCGCATGCGCGTGACCGATGTGTTGGAGCTGCTGGGGGCGGGTGCGTCGGTCGAGGAGATTCTCCGCGACTATCCCTTCCTGGAGCGGGATGACATTCTCGCCGCCATCACCTACGCCGCCCACCAGACCGATCACGTCGTCTTGAGCACGCGATGAAGCTGCTGATCGACAACCAGCTTCCGCTTCAGTTGGCCGTGTTTCTGCGCCAGCACGGGCATGAGTGTGCGCATGTCTGTGATGTCGGCCTCGATGAAGCGAGCGACCTGGAAGTCCGGACGCGCCTGCGCTGAGGGGTGCATCGTCGTCAGCAAGGACGAGGATTTCATCGCGCTCGCCAACCGCCCGGGCGACACCGGCCGGCTCATCTGGGTGCGCCTGGGCAACTGCCGCAACGCCGCGCTGCTCGAGGCGTTCGACCGCGTTCACGACGAACTGGCGCGGGCCTTCGAGAGCGGCCAGCGAATTGTCGAAGTGCGCTGAAGAGGCTTGGGAGCGGTCAATCTCGGGCGCTCGTCTGGCGGCGCCGGTTCATTCGTATTCGTCTCCAAACAGCGCCGCGTCCAGCCGCTTGGTTTCCAGGTAGCTCTCCTGGGCCGCCAGCAAGGAATCGCCCAGTTGCTCGAAGGCCCGGTCGAGATCCGCCGGCCCGCGGGATTGGAGCCACAGGCTGAGTACCAGCGACTCAAACTCGTCGCCGCCCTCCAGGTTGCCCAGGATCGAACCGACTTCCCCAACCACCAGCTCGAACATGCGGATTTTCTCGTGCAGCAGCCGGAGGATGCGCTCTTCCAGCGACCCGGCTGTACACAGGTTAAATATGAACACTTCGCGGGTCTGACCGATGCGATGGATCCGCCCGACCCGCTGCTCGATCCGCATCGGGTTCCAGGGCAGGTCGAAGTTGATCAGCGTGTTGGCAAATTGGAGGTTGTGGCCCTCCCCGCCAATCTCCGAGCAGAGCATCACCGGCACCTGGCCGGCCAGCAACTCCACGGCCCGGGCCTTCTCGGCGGCGGTCTGACGGCCGGTGAAGACGCTGAACGGGATGCCCGCCTCCGTCAGCACACCGGCCAGACGGTCCAGCGTGGCCGTGAAGTTGGCGAAGACGAGGGCTTTGCCTTGGCGATTCGCCCCCAGCAACTCCACCAACTTGGCCTCCTTGGCGCTGAGGGGAGTGCGGGGATCGGCTCCCGCGGTCCCGACCACTTTGCGGGCCAGTTCCAGGAGCGGGCCGACGCGCTCATCCTGGTCGGCCAAGTCGGCCAAGGGCCCGGCCAGGGCGGCGGGATGGCTGCCGGCGGCCATGAGCAGCGCGGTAATCCGCATTCGTGATAGCTCGGGGACCGTCCCGATCTGGGGAGCATGCGCGCGGCGTGCGTCGCAAGCCTGGGGACTGTGCCCCGCTTGTTCCGCGACCTGGCCCGCGAACAGGTCGAGCTGCGTCGGCGCGACGTTCCGACCACCGCCGACCGCCAGGGGTGTGGCTCCGGTTTCCGGCGGGTGCGCCGCCGCACCGGCTGGCGCATCGTTCCGGATTCGCCGCCGCAGATACGTGTCTAGCGACTGGTAGAGTTGGCTCTCGTGCCCAGCGGGGTGAATCACGAAAGTCTGGGCGTAACGTGGCGGCAGGTCGATGCTCACCAGGCTGCGGGTGTTGCGGATCATCACTTCGCCGAGCAATTCTCGCAGCCGCTCGCGGTTCCGCGGGTCACGCGGGTTGCCGCGGCGGACGTAATTCCGCTTGAAGTCGGTCTCCGTCTTGAGGTGTCCCGGCTCCAGCAGGGTCAGAAGGTTGTAGAGCTCCAGCAGGTCGTTCTGTACCGGCGTGGCGGTCAGCAGGAGCATTCGTTTTCGCTTGAGCGCATTGACCAGTTGCCAGTTGCGGGTGGTCCGGTTGCGGCAGTGATGGGCCTCGTCAACAACCACCAGGTCCCACGAACAGGCGGACACCGCCTCGAAATGCCGCGGGCTCTTGGCCAGCGACAGCGACGCCAACACCCGTTCCGTTTCCCGCCAGAAGTCGTCCTTGATGTTCTGGCCACCTTCGGCGGTGGCGAAATCCAGGCCGAACTTGGTGGCTAGCTCCTCGCGCCACTGGCTAACCAGCGCCGGCGGCACCAGGATCAGCACCCGCTTGATCATCCCGCGAAGCAGATACTCGCGCAGCAGCAGGCCGGCCTCGATGGTCTTGCCTAAACCGACCTCATCGGCCAGCAGAACCCCGCCACGGAAGTGTCGCAGCACCCGGCGGACCGTCTCGATCTGGTGTGGGAGTCGTTCGACGCCGTGCAGGCCTTCCAGGCACAGCAGTTCCTCGAAACCCCGCAGCAACCGCAGCCGAGCGTGCTCGACGCGCAGCCACAGCGCATCCAGGTCGGCAGCGCCCACCGGCGCGCGCTCTACAGCTCGCTGGAACTGGATCAGACGAAGGATTTCTCGACGCTGGAATTCCTCGGCAACACGGGTTCCGTCGCGCTGCCGATCACGATGGCGATGGGCATCGAGAAAGCGCCGCCCGCCAAGGATGAGAAGATCGCGATCCTCGGCATCGGCTCCGGCCTCAACTGCCTCATGCTGGGCGTGCAGTGGTAACCGACGGCTATCG
>JAGVEP010000170.1 GCA_020058145.1 Phycisphaerae bacterium
CCGAACCTGCTGCGACCCCGACCTGAACCCAAACCCAGGAGCGCGACAGCGTGTCAATAAAATCGAGAAAACCGACCTTGCGAAACCAGAGAACATCTCCGGGGCCAAGTCCGAGGCCTTGCTCTGTGTCCTCGGTGCCTCTGTGGCCGCCGGCCGACTACCGGACTCGCACACCCCCGCCCCTGGCGGTTCTGCGGCGGTTGTCGCTCGCGCAAGTGGCGCCGGCACCCCCCGCGGGGAGAAAAACGCCCAAGAAAACGGTCGGCGCAACGGGGACGCGCTACAATCACCAGAACGCGGCCAGCCAGCGGAAACGGGCGCGTTCATCTGGACAGTTCGGGCAAAAGGCGCGCTACGGCAGCGCGGGTCGTTGCACGCCACGCACGCGTCGAATCGGAAGCGCTACCGCGCTTCAGGCTTTCAATCATGGGACGGTCAATCTACCACCGGTTGCCGCCTCCGCTCCAATGGGGCGTGAAGCGCGCGCTGGCGCTCATCCCGCCGGCCTGGCGGCAGCGCCGCCTGACGCGGCAAGTGCGGACGTTTCTGCTGGCGAGCGAGTTCTGGCCCCGCGAGACGTGGCGCGCGTACCGCGATAAGAAGGTGCGCGAGCTGGTGGCCTACGCGTACGAGCGCGTGCCGTACTACCGCGAAGTGTGGAAGGCCGCCGGAATCTCGCCGGTCGACGTGGACGGCGTCGCCGCCCTCCGGCGGTTGCCCTTCATCGACAACCGCATCCTCACCGCGCACGCGTTGGACCTCCAGGCGCGGGGTGTGTCGCCGCGGCACAAAATTGCCACCCAGACCGGGGGCACCATGGGCCGCCCCACACGCCTCCTGCTGCATCGCCGCGTCTCGCAAGATGCCGAACTCGCTTTCATCCAAGACCTGTGGCGCCGGGTCGGGTATCGAGCCGGTGCGCGGCGGATCATCATCCGCGTCGGCGGTGATCCGGGCACAGGAACGTCGAAGCTCTATGCGTTCGATCCCTCCAACAACACCTTCTTCTTTCGCAGTTATCGGCTCACGGATGACAAATTAGCGCTGCTCATAGACTTGATCCGCTCGTTTCGGCCGGAGTACCTGCACACTTACCCATCCGTGGCGACGCTGCTGGCGCAGTACGTCGAACGGCACGAGCCAGCGGGTCTGCCCCCACTTAAGGCGGTGCTCGCCAGCAGCGAGAACAGCTATCCCCACCAGCGCGAGCTGATCACTCGTGTGTTGCGGACCCGCTTTTTTACCTGGTACGGTCACGCAGAACAGGCGATTCTGGCCGGCGAGTGCGAGCATTCCTCGGCCTACCACATTTACCCCGGCTACGGCGTGTGCGAGCTGGTGGACCCCGCGGGCCGGGTCGTCGAGCAACTGGGCCAGCCGGGGGAGTTGGTTGGCACCGGCTTCTACAACCCGGTGATGCCCATTGTTCGCTACCGAACGGGTGATTTCGGCACCGTGACGGCCGATGAATGCGCTGCGTGTGGGCGGAGCTACGCCCTCCTCGAGCATGTGGTCGGGCACCACACCCAGGAGTTGATTGTCCATCGGGAGGGCCACCTGAGCTCGGTCCTCGGCGTCCTGGCACGCGGGGCGTACTACCACAATGTACGTCAGTTCCAGATTCACCAGAAGGTGCCCGGCGAACTCGTCTTCCGCATCGTGAAAGCGGAACGCTATGGACCCGAAGACGAGGCGCGATTCCAGGTGTTGATTCGCGAGCGCTTCGGTGCGAGCATGCAACTCTCGTTTGACTATGTGAACGAGATTCCCCCGACCGCGGGCGGCAAATGGAAGTACCTGATCCAGGAAGTTGACGCTGGACGCACCTGGGCGCAGCCGGCCGACCAGCCGGCAGTGCGCGCCGAGCCCGAAGCCGGACCACTTCCTGCATGGCCGCGTCAATGAGTGGCGGCAACGTCGCGGTCGAGAAGTCAAACCGGCAGGCCGGCTCGGACCGCTCCGGCATCCCCGCCGACTAGACGTGGTCCGCCGCCCCGGACAACTTCTACGCGCGTCCATCCTCTATAGCGCGTCCGTCCGCGAATGGCGACGGAAAACGCGCAACGGAAAACGGGACAGGTCCGATTCTCTGGCTCGTGGCTTGGCGTCCTCGATGCGCCCCCGCGGCCGACCGAGCGCCGTAAACGAACCCGTCCCGTTTTCTCCGTCCCAGCCAAACCTGTTCGATCACCGGGCATAACGGCACGGGTGTGGAGACACGACGTAGCCGCTTTGGGCGGGGTCTCTATGCCGCAAACGTCAGGTGTCTTCACGCCCCAGGCTACGGGGAACCGCCCCCACTCAGTAATGCCACGAACGAATTGATGTCGTCGAAGTCGACGAAGCCGTCGCCGTTGCAGTCGCCGTTGAGGATGTTGCAGGCGGGGTACGCCGCGTGGTAGCCGGCCGGGTCGGACAGAGCCAGCACCAACGGGTTGATGTCGTCAAAATCCACTACCCCGTCGCAGTTCAGGTCACCCGGTGTCGGCGCGCCGGAGACAGCACGCCACACGAGGGCTTCGTACCGGTTGGTGGCCGAGTTGAAACCATAGCCGACGGCGATGATCTCGCCGCTCGGGCTCACTTCAACATCTTGCGCTTCCGAGAAGGTAAAGCCCGGTGGAACAAAGGCGTCCAGGTTGAAGTACAAGTCGGCTGAGCCGGTCCAAAGAGCCGCGCCGCTCGGCGAAGAACCGACTTGTACCCCGCCGTGCGTCGCGTACACGTAGCTGTTGGTGGTCCAGCCCGGCTGATGGAGCTCCACGACCTCCGCGGTTCCACCGGCCCACAGCGCGGCGCGGCTATCCACTTGACCGACGGCCTGGCCGTCGCCAGCCCCCGCAATCCATGACTGCGTGTAGCCCGTCGGGTGAACTTCGACCATGCTCGCGGCCGTTCCGCCCCACATCACGGCGTGCGCGATCGTGTAACTTCCCTCCGGACGGAGCGAACCGTACTGCCGCTGGCCGTCGATCGCGGCGACGGAAGCCTTGCCGACGGCCGGGCCGGGGTCCAGAAACGTCACGCTCTGCGGGGGGGTCCAGAGATAGGGGTAGCTGACATGAGAGCCATTGCCGTAGTCGTACACCGAGTTGCTGACCATGCGCTGGCCGTCCGTCGCCGCCACGGAGTCGTATTCGGCGCCGCTCATGTGCACCTCGGTAAATGCCGGCGGATCGCCCGACCAGTAGCCGGCCGACTGCCATGCGCACGTCCACCATTGCCCCCCACCCCAGCAGGGGTAAGTGTGCCAGAACCAGCCGGCGAGGAGCACGCCCTCGGCATCGTAGATAGCACCGCCGACCGAGCCGGGCGGCGTGATGTCGGCGGGGACTTGCGTCGCGGCGTCCCAGAGGATCGG
The DNA here is from genome assembly GCA_020058145.1 of Phycisphaerae bacterium. Taxonomy (GTDB): domain Bacteria; phylum Planctomycetota; class Phycisphaerae; order UBA1845; family Fen-1342; genus JAGVEP01. Next base: position 3,362 of record JAGVEP010000170.1, read on the forward strand.
ATGCGAGAGGTTCATCACCCGCCCGTCGGGAAGCGTAGTCGTCATGACCGCCGCGCCGCCGATGCGTCCGTTGGCGACGCCGTAGGCATAGGACGGACCATCGGCCCAGACGGGGTGGATGTTCGTGACGGTCCAGTTGCTGGGCACCGCCGGCGGCTGTTGAAGCGCGAGGTCCGCCGGCGAACTGGCGACCGAGCCACAGGCGTTGGTGACGACGACATCGTATGCACCCGCGTCGCTGGCGCCCGGCGTCGTGATCTTCAAGGATGTCGTCGTCGCACCACTGATCGTGCTGCCATGGCCGGTCGGGCCGTCAATAAGATCAGCGCCGTCCTTGCGCCATTGGTAGACGAACGGCGCCGCGCCATCGACCGCCACGGAAAAGGCGGCCAGTGAGCCGGCGTATGCGGTTTGCGCCGTTGGGCCGCTGATGCCCGGGCAGCGCGGCGTGAAGAGCTTCTCGACGGTGCTCGTACCGCCGGTGTCGTTGTCTCCGCCGATGGCATAGATGTTGTCGTCATTGCCGAGGACGGCCGCAAACCACTTTCGCGGCGTAGTCAGGGCGGCGACAGACACCCATGTATTGGAGGCCAACTCGAGCTTGTAGACCGCCGCTGAAGTCGCACTCGCGTCGAGCGGACCAGTCTCGCCGCCGATGACGTAAATGCGCCCGTCCGCGCCGCGCACGGCCCGCGCGCCGCTGAGCGCAATCGGTAGATCCGCGATCGCCGTGTCGGACCAGGTGTTCGTGGCGACAACGTACTGCGCGACATTACTGAGCCGAGCATTGCCGGCTTGATCGATGCCGCCGAAGACGAGCAGGTGACCGTTGTTATCGTACGCCGCGCACGCGTCGGCGGCGGGTGTGGGCATGGCCGCCAGGATCGTCCAGCTATTCGTCGTCGCGTCGTAGCGGTCGCTGTAACCGGAGTTCGGTCCGCCCGCGCCGGGGCCGCCGCCGAAGCCATAGAGCCGCTGCTGGACATCGCTCGCCCAGGCGAAGTAGCCGATGGCCGCCGTGGGCGTGGGCCGCGCCGCAATGCTCGTCCCGAGTCCCTGGACCGGATCGTAGACCTTGTCTGGGCCGGGCTCGTTGTTTCCGGTGAGGAAGCCGCCGTAGACCACGATCCGTCCAAGTCCGTCCAGACCGGCTGCAGCGCTGATGATGGGCCCAGCACCGTCCAGCGGGGCGGTAGAACTCCAGGTGCCGGCGGCGAATTGATGGACGCAGCCGTCCTGGTCGCCGCCGTTTTGCCAGGGTGTTCCGCCGATGCCGTACAGCACACCGTTGACGTTGACGCCGGCGGCGTATTGCCGCGCCGCGCCACCGGTCGGCAACGAACCGGCGGCCTGCCAAGTCTGACCCATAATAACAACCGCGCTGCTCCAGGCTGCGGCGCCGCAAAACAACGCACGGATCGAGAGTAGCTTGTTCATCGACACTCCTTCACTACCGATGGCCCGGCGTGAGCCCGCCGAAGATCGGCCAAGAGCGGCAGCGCTGCCGCGTTCGCCTCTGCAGCGACGATAGGCGCGAGTTTGATGGCCCGCCACAATTCCACGCGACGGTCTGAATTGTGGGGTGACATCCGGTTGCTTCTGGCGAATAGTCCGAGACCAAAGCTCTCACAATGTAGCTGACGCACCCATACTTTGCACAACCCGTGCCGGGATGCGGACAAACCGCAACGCTTTCTTTGACAGCAGGTTAAGAATCCTGATACGCCGACTTAGATGCAGACCGTTCGAGCATTCGAACGCTGAATTGGAACGTGTATTAATCCTCGAACTGGTCGCGCCCGGCGTCCGCCGTTGCTCACCGCCCGGGTCAAGAGGCCGCGATTGCGTGCGGATAACTGCCGCGCGTCCGCAGCTTCGACTGCCCGCGCCGAGGCGGGGTCATGAGTTGCTCGATTCGGGCAGTTCGGCGGTCCAACCAGTCGCCTGTGTGGCGTTACCGCTCTCGGAGAGAATTTATTGCCCAAGAATCGCTTGCGGGAATCAGAATCAGCGGTTATCTTCTATATTGAAGGAGTCGCGGTCGCTTGTAATTCGCGCCCGAGTGGCCGAGTTGCTTTGGCGCGCTAGTATACAGCGGCCAGCGTTCTGGACGACCCTGGCTGGGATTCGCGGTCCCCAGTCGGACTGCGGACGACATCTCAGCCGACGACAGCCGTGGCGAGCAGCCATGAGCAGACAGAAACATGCAGACCGTCAGCGGTTCCGGGGCCGGGCGTTTTCATTGCCAGAGTTGCTGGTGGTTATCGGCATTCTGTCGCTGCTGGTCGCGATCCTGCTACCCGCTTTGCAGTTGGCCCAGCGACAGGCGCGCTCCACTCGTTGCGCCGCCCAGCAGCATGACATCGGGCTCGCCATGGAGGCCATGCTTAACGAATACCACTATTACCCGCTCTGGGACGACGCCGGGGCGCCCGAACGTTACATCTGGAGCGACGTGCTCGTCCAGCGCCGTCAGCTCGGCAATGCGCGCGTGACTCTGTGTCCCGACGACCCCAGACCGGGGCCGCTAAACGTCTCCCATGCGTCGGAATCAATGCCGAGGATTTACGATCTTGCGGACAGGCCACGCCAACTCGGCCTCGATTGCAGCTACGGCATCAGCGTGCCGCTGTCTGCGGGTGCGTGGCATTCACACGGGCTGAGCGCCTACCCCGAGGATCCACGCCCGCGGCGTTTGGAGAACTACGACCGCTATCCCTCCCAGCGTCTTCTGGCCGCGGACGGCAACTGGAGTACGATCTACAACCTGAGCGGCGAGTATCTGCGCGGTCACGGCTGGAATTACGTGTATCCCTGGGACAACGGTGTCGCGTGGCGTCATCCGGGTTTCACCGCGAACATCCTGTACCAGGACAACCACGTTGAGCGGCTGCAGTACAAGCTCCAGAGCGATCCGCCCGTGAACACGGCGCTCACGTTCGTGTGGTATCTCGGTGAGCCCCTCCACGTTGGCCCTCCCGATGCGTTTCATGGCAACTGGTATCCCCACGTGCCGCCGGTCGATCTGGCCACCGGAGCCGGCGCTGGCGTTTACCCGCGCGAACTGGCTCCCGGCTACTACACCTATCACAACCTCTGGACGGTCCTGCTCGATCGGTAGCGGTCTCGGCCCACCTAGCCGACCCGTGCCGCCGTGTTTTCCCTCTCCACTATGGCGCACCTGCGAGTTGCCGACCCTGCGCGCGGACCGGCGCGACCAGCGCCTCAATCGCACACGCCGATATCTCCGCCACGATCTCGGACCACCCGCGACGGCGGACGAACCCGGACGACGTGGTTGCCAACCAACGGCGGAGGGAATATACTCCCCGTTCGTGAATCGGCAGGCGGCATTGGCCCCCCGCGGCCCGCGGGGCTTGCTGGTGCCGACCCAAGTTATAGAAAGGACGGGCCATGGCTTTGGCCGGCGAGAAGAAGACTGCGATCGTAACGGAGCACCGGCGACACGAGCAGGACAGCGGGTCGGCCGAAGTGCAGATTGCACTGCTCACGGAGCGGATCACGCACCTGACGGAGCACCTGAAGTCGCATTCCAAGGACCATTCGTCCCGGCGCGGACTTCTCAAGATGGTCGGGAAGCGTTCCGCGCTGCTCAAGTTCCTCGCCCGTCAGAACCGCGCGCGCTATCTCACGACGATCCAGAAGTTGGGGTTGCGCAAGTAGCCGCGGCCCGCGGGTTCGGGACGGAACAGGCTGTTTGCAGAAGCTACGGATTGAAGCCGCAGTGTTTGGTACGCCGGTGCGGCGGGGACGGTATGCCGTTGGTCGTTTTTTTGGACGTTTGGTTGGAAAAGTCGGTAGTCGGCTAAGTCGAGTGAGTGGTCAACGATGATGTTCAAAGTAGAGCGGGCGATAGGGGCGAGTGTTCTTTCGATCGAAACCGGGAAGTTGGCCAGGCAGGCGGCGGGGTCGGCTGTCGTGCGTTATGGGGACACGGTGGTCCTGGGGACCGTCGTCACCGCCGACCCGCGGCCCAACATCGACTTCTTTCCCCTGTCCGTCGACTACCGTGAGAAGATGTCCGCCGCCGGGAAATTCCCGGGCGGGTTCTTCAAGCGCGAAGGACGGCCGACGCAGAAGGAAGTGGTCACGTGCCGGCTGATTGACCGGCCGATGCGCCCACTGTTCCCGGAGGGCTTTCGCGACGAAGTGCAGATTCAGATCATGGTCCTGTCCGCCGACTTGCAGAACGATCCAGACGTGCTCGGCATGGCGGCGGCGGCGGCGGCGCTGGCCGTCTCGACGATCCCGTTTAACGGGCCGATCGCGGGCGTTCGCGTCGGCCGCGTGGATGGCAAGCTGCTCATCAACCCCACGATGGCGCAGCTCGAATACTCCGACATGGACATGGTGGTCGCCGGTCACCTGGGTGCCGTCACCATGATCGAAGTTGGATGCCGCGAGCTGACCGAAGAGGACATCGCCGAGGCGGTCAAATTCGGACACGAGCAGGGCGTCAAACCCATCTGCGAGATGCTCAAGGAGCTGGCCCGGCAGTGTGCCGCCGCCAAGACCTGGCAGCCGCCGGCGAAAGACACGGCCTTTCTCGACGCCATCCGCACCAAGGCGCTGCCCGACCTGCGTGCGGCGCAGAACATCGTCGGCAAGCAGGAGCGGAACGAAGCCACGAAGGCGGTTTATGACCGGCTGGTGGCCGAATACTGCCCGCAGGGCACGGTCCCAACGACCTTCGCTCACACGCCGGACCAGGTCAAAGCCGCGATCGGCGATGTAGAGCAGCGTTTGATCCGCGACCTGATTCTCGAGCAGAACAAGCGACCCGACGGCCGGAAACTCGACGAGCTGCGCAAGATCACTTGCGAGGTCGGCTGGCTGCCACGCGTCCACGGCTCGTCGCTGTTCGCCCGGGGCGAGACGCAGGCCATGGTGGTCTGCACGCTGGGCACCTCGCGCGACGAGCAGATCATCGACGACCTGGTCGAGGAATACAGCAAGAAATTCATGCTGCACTACAATTTTCCGCCGTTCTCCGTGGGCGAAGTGCGGCGCATCGGCTCGCCGGGGCGGCGCGAGATCGGGCACGGCGCGCTGGCCGAACGGAGCCTGGAGGCCATCCTGCCCGGCCCCGAGGATTTCCCGTACACGATTCGGCTCGTGAGCGACATCCTCGAATCGAATGGGTCCAGCTCGATGGCCTCCGTCTGCGGTGGGTCGCTGGCACTCATGGACGCCGGCGTGCCGATCCGCGGCGCTGTCGCGGGCATCTCGATCGGCCTCGTGATGGACGAAGACGGCCGCTACAAGCTGCTGACGGACATCATTGGTGCCGAGGACCACTACGGCGACATGGATTTCAAGGTCGCTGGCACCCGCAAGGGCATCACGGGTGTGCAGTTGGACATTAAATCCACCGGGTTGCCGCACAAGATCATGAAAGAAGCCCTGGCGATGGCGAAAAAGACGCGGATGCAGATTCTGGATCACATGGAAGCTGTCATTCCGAAACCGCGCCCGGAGGTCAGTCCATACGCCCCGCGCCTGCTGACGATCAAGATCAACCCTGAGAAGATAGGGAAGCTGATCGGTCCGGGTGGAAAGATGATCAAGGCGATTCAGGCCGACACGGGCGCCCAGATTGACATTGAAGACGATGGGACTGTCGTGATCTCGTGCCTCGATTCTGCTGGGGCAGAAAAAGCGCTCGCGGCCGTCCAACGGATCACGGAAGACGTGCAGATCGGCCGGATTTACGAGGGCCGTGTGACGAGTGTCAAGGACTTTGGCGCGTTCATCGAGATCCAGGAGGGCCAGGACGGTCTCTGCCATATCAGCGAGCTCGACGACAACTACGTCCGGACGGTATCCGACGTGGTGAAGATCGGCGACGTCGTCAAGGTCAAGGTCATTGCTATTGACGAGCAGGGTCGCGTAAAATTGTCTCGTAAGGCCGCGATGAAAGCCGCGACCCCGAGCTAGGGATTCGGTCTGGGTGTTGACCCAACGACCCGGTTCAGGCATAATCTGAGAGGATTCCCGGACGGGTTCCGTCTCGGCCGGTCATGTCTTAAACCTGTCTGCTGCGCGCGCCGGATCGAGCGGAGTTCGAAATAGCCCAACGCGGGTTTCCGGTAGGTGTCCGGTAGTTTGGTCCGGAGACAGGCGGATCGCGGTACTGTGGATCGCCTTCGCAGTGAGAGGCATGTCTGGGCGGTCCCGGAGGTCTGGGCCATGGTGGGTGTGAGTGTCTGCGGACATGTCAAGTGGTTCGACGCGAAGAAGGGCTTTGGCTTTATTATGGGACCTGAGGGGAAGGATGTCTTTGTCCACTACAGTGCCATCGAGGGCGATGGATTCCGTTCCCTCCGCGAGGCGGAACAGGTCGAGTACGAGTTGCTGGAAACACCGAAGGGCTTGGCGGCGGCGCATGTGCGTCCCGTCGAGACCAAACCGGCGTGAGCGCGCCGCCGCGCCCCCGTCAGGTTGGGTGAATTGTCAGTGGAAGCCCGTGACGTTGCGGAGGTATTTTTGCTCTGCAGGTCGCAATCGCGATCCGGGGCCAAATATCTTGTATATTGAGAGTATCCATGCTCGCGCAACCCCCGCGCTGCGAGCCCCGAAAGCCGGAAGCCCGCAACTTCAGGGGGCAGGACGCGAGTGTTCAACAGGTAAACGGCGTGGCCACGCTCATCGTACTTCAGGGACCTGACAAAGGTCGCACCCTGCGGACCGGCGACGAGGTCGTCGTCATCGGCCGCGGCAGTCCGCAGATACCGCTCACCGACCAGACCGTCAGCCGCCGCCACGCGGAGCTCAAAAAGGCCGACGAAGGATGGGTGCTGACCGATCTCAAGAGCGCCAACGGCACCTATCTTAACGGCGCGCGCATTACCAAGCCGACGCGGCTCAAGCACGGCGACCAGGTCCGTGTCGGCAGCACACTGCTCGTGTATACCGGCGAGGAAACCGCCCAGCAGTTTGCGGGGACGAGTCTGCCGCGCGATCTGGTGACGCTCGACGCCGGCAGTCCGGGCACGGACGCTTCCGTCGTGGCCAGCGCTCCGGCGGGCGAGGACAGCCTGGTGCTGGCGGCTCCGGACACGGCCTACGCGGTCAAGGCGTGGAACGTCATGCGCGAGCTCGCCAGCGTGATTGGCAGCCTGATTCCCACCGATCAACTCCTGGCGCGGGTTCTCGATCTCATTTTCCAGGAGGTGGACGTCGAGCAGGGCGTGATCCTCGTCAGCGACCCGCAAACCGGTGACTTCTTGCCGGAGGTCGTGAGGCTCCGCTCACCGCTGCCGGTCCGGCCGAGCAACGGACAGCAAATCGTGGCCTCGCGCACGATCATCAACCACGTGGTCAAATCGCGCGAGGGCGTGCTCTGCTCGAACGTCGTCGCCGACAAACGCTTCGAGAGCGGCAAGAGCGTCCAGAATCTCGGCATGCGGTCGGTGATCTGCGCACCGATTGTGGCGCGCGAGCAGATCCTGGGCATCATCCATCTCGATTGCCCGCTCACAAGGCATACGTACAACGAGCATGAACTGCGGCTGGTCACGGCGATCGGCTACCAGGCTGGACTGGCCATTGAGAATGCGCGCCTGGTGCACTCGCAGGTGCAGCGCGAACGGCTGGCCGCCGTGGGCGAGACCATCGCCCAGCTATCGCACTATGTGAAGAACATCCTGCAGGGCATGCGCAGCGGGGCGGAGGTTGTGGAGCGCGGCCTGGACCGGCGTGATTTGCTCACGACCGCGCAAGGCTGGCGGATCGTCGAGCGCAATCTTGACCGCTCGTACAACCTCATGCTCAACATGCTCGCGTTCAGCAAGCCGCGCGAGCCGCGTTTTGAGGCTCTCCAGCTCAACCGCATCGTCGAGGAAGTCGTCGCGTTGGTTCAGAAGCAGGCGGATGCCAAGCGCGTCATGCTCCTGCCCGACCTCGACGAGCATATTCCGCCCATTCCACTGGACTATGAGGGCATCTATCAGGTCATCCTGAACATCGTTACCAACGCCATCGACGCGGTCGCGGCCGAGCACGGTCGGATCAACGTGCGCACCCACTATGCTCCCGATCGGCAAATGGCTGAGATTATCGTGACCGACAACGGTCCCGGCATACCCCCTGAGCAGCGCGAGCACGTTTTCGAGCCGTTCTACTCATCCAAAGGTCACGGCGGAACCGGGCTCGGTCTGGCCGTGGCGCGCAAGATCGTGGCGGAACTCGGCGGCAGGATCGACCTCATTGACCCACCCGACGGCGGAGCCGAATTCCGCGTCCACCTGCCGACCACACGCGAGGCCCAGCAAAATGCCGGGGAGACTCAGGGCCCCCCGCGGTAGCCCACTTGTGGCCCGCCGCCGCGCGTCGCCGGCCTTCAATTGCCCAGGCCCAGTTTCGGCAGCCAGGTTTTCCCCTTGGCGTGTTCCTCGAAGCCCGTCAGCCGCGCCGCCATCTCGCGAATCGCCGCCCGCACCGCGTTTCGACGTACCAGCGGCTGACCGCTATCCAAAGCAGTATGCACGGACTTGAAGTCGCTGGGCACAACGGCCAGCACCCGCCGTCCGAATTGGCGCTCCACCATCTCGATCGTACAGTTGGTGGTGTTCTTGCGGTAGCGGTTGACTACCAGCTCGATGTGCTTACCCGACAGGCCCTCCGCTGTGATCGCGTCGATGATCCGCTGAGTGCTGCGGAGACTAGGGACGGTCAACTGGACCACCAGCACGAGGCGTGTGCAATGCTCGATGGCCGCACCGGCCAGGGGCGAAAGGTGGCGCGGCAAATCGAGGACCACGTACGGGAAAGTGTTGTGCGCGGCCTGGAGGATGCTCCGCAGGGCGGCCTCTTCCACGCCGTGCGCCGCCAGAATCGTGTGCGGGCGGGCGAACACGTGTACGCCGTTCGCCAGGACCGTGCTCGCTTTTTCCAGCAGCGCGCTATCCACGACTCCGGCGCTGGCCAGGTCTGCGATCGTGTACTGCGGAGTCAGGTCCAGCGCCTCTGCAACTCCACCGCCCTCCAGGTCCAAATCAAAAAGCGCCGTGGCTTCGCGCATCAACGTGGCGATCTCCACGGCCAGATACGTAGCGATGGTCGTGCTGCCCGCGCCGCCCACCGAGCCCAGCACGCCGAAGGTCTGGCTGGCCGCTTCGGAGGCCCCGGTCTGTCCGAGGGCCTGTCGCAGCGCCGCCGCCAAGTCGTCCAGATTCACGGGTCGTACGGTCGCTTGGGTGCAACCCGCGCGCTGCGCATTGATTAAACGCCGCGCGTCGGCCTCCGCGGTCACGCCAACGACCGCGATGCGCGGCTTGACCTCGCGCATCTTGAGCATCGTTCCCACGGCATTGGCTTCATCGAGGTCGAGCACGACGGCATCGAGCTCCAACGACGTCAACGCCGTCAGTAGCTCCTGCTGCACGGTCGTATTTGCGACGACCACGTACCCTGGGATCGACTGACCGCAGAGTTCTCGCAGATTGTGGATGCAAATGCGGTTCGGCATGGTTGTTTCTCACTTGCGACGACCGGGTTTATCGGGCCTGCGGTTGCCCGCAGCCCGCCCCACCCACCCGGCTCATCGGCGCGCTGCGGAGTGGCCTTTAGGAGCTGGTTTCGCGCACCCGGGCCGGATCAAGCGCGGCCGACAAACGACCGAATACTACCTGGGAAGGGGTAGCGAAGGAGAACTCGGCCGGTATGCGACTTGAATTACCTCCTGGCATGATCGCCGTGTCGCGCGACGCCTGGCAGACGCTCTTGTCCCAGCACATCGCGACTCCGGAGTTCGAACCGCCCGTGCGACGGGGACAACGGCGTTATGGCGTGCCCTTGGGCAGTTGGCGCTTGCTGCTGCACGACAAGGAAGATCGCCCCGTCGAGGTGCGCGCCACGCTGCTCAACGCCTCGCTCGCGGGCGTCATGCTGCTCAGCCGCCGCGAACTGCCTGAGAATATCCCCGTGCTGCTCGCCTTCTGCGACGGGGAGCAGGAGTACGTCCTGACGGGCGCGATCGTGCATTGCACCAGCACGGTCGGCGGACACAAGGTCGGTGTCCGCCTGCGTTTTCCGGAGGCGCCCGAGCCGCAAACGCCGTAGCGGCCGGCGTCCTCGTCAGCCGAAGCGCGCGGTGTGCCTGTCGGTCGTCTGCGCCGCGCGAACCGCTCGCTGGCGGTTGCGGCTCGGACCACAAGTGCGTCGGAAGGGGATACAATCACCGCACACGGAAACGGAGCCCCCATGCCCCCACGCCGCAAGACCCGCCAGGTCACCGTCGGCACCGTCAGAATCGGCGGCGACGCCCCGGAGACGGAGTTTCGTTGGGCACGATTCTCCCGCCGTCGCGTTGGGATCGACCTCGTCGGTCCGCTAGTGTACGATGCGCGAGAACCTGAGTGAGGCGAGAAACGCGATGGAATGGGGCAACCTGCTAGCGGTTCGGCGCGAACGTCTTTCCAGCCGTCTTGGCGGCGAGCTCAGATCTGAGTTTGAGCGGGACTACGACCGGGCGGTTTTCTCGACGCCCGTTCGCCGCATGCAGGACAAGGCGCAGGTCTTTCCGCTTGAGCCGCTCGATTCGGTGAGGACCCGATTAACGCATTCTCTGGAGGTTTCCACGATCGCGCGGGACGTGGCGCGAGCCGTGGCCCGGTGGCTGAGAGAGAAAGGCTGCGTCAAGGCTGAAGAGGCGGATTCAATTGAGGCGATTGGAGCCGCGTGCGGCCTTATCCACGACCTTGGTAATCCGCCATTCGGACGTGCCGGCGAAATCGCGATTCAGGACTGGTTTCAACGTAACTCAAAGCTGTTGGCTGACTTAGGCGGGCGGCAGCAGTGGGCTCAGGACTTTCTGCGGTTTCAGGGCAACGCCCAAACGCTACGACTCGTTGCGCGGTTGCAGGTGCTGGCGGATCAAAACGGCCTGAACCTCACATACGGAACGCTCTCCGCGGCGCTGAAGTACACGGCTCAATCTGACCAGATTGACAAATCACGCTACGAGTCGAGCAAGCCGGGCTACTTCGCGTCCGAAAACGAACTCGTAGACACTATCCGCACCGTGGTCGGGACGGGTACGGCGCGAAACCCGATCACGTACCTGGTGGAAGCCAGCGACGACATCGCGTATCTCGCGGTCGACCTTGAGGACGGCGTGAAGAAGCGCGTCATCGACTGGGGGAGCCTGAAGGACGAACTGACGAACGCTGCAGCGGAACGCGACCTCGTGGATGCGGCACTTACGTCGGCCGAAGCCCAGATTGACAGGGGAACCGCGAAGCTCAAGGGTGCAGATCGCGACGAAGCCTACGCGGTCGCGCTGCGGATTGCCCTGATCGCGCGCACGGTCCCGGCCGCGATTGAGGCATTCAAGCAGCACTATGACTTGATCATGCAGGGTGGCCTCTACCAACAGCTGCTGGATGTCAGTACCGGCGCCCCACTCGTGGCCGCCTGTCGCACAGTGGGCGTGGAGCGGGTCTACTGTTCCACTGGCACACAGCGGCTTGAGGTCATGGCGCGCCACGTGATCCATGGGTTGATGAAGGTGTTCTGGGAAGGTGTGCAGGACTGGCCGTCGCAGCGCTCGCAGGAACCACAGAGTCGATTCGGGGCTAGCGTCTACGGCCTGTTCTCCCCGAATTATCGCGCTGTGTTCGAGGATACTATGAAAGAAGGAAAACTGCCGGCGCAATACTGCAAGCTCCAACTAGTAACCGACTATGTCGCGGGAATGACCGACACATTTGCATGCACGCTGCACAAACAATTGATGAATGGCTGATTTTACGTCCCAGATTGACTGTTTGCGGGCCCGTGTGAACCGATTCCTTGGGTCCACCGCGCCCCGTAGACGACACCTTAATCACCTCTTGCGGACCATTTGCCAGAGTGGTTCGACGGTGTACCTGTTCGGTGGCGCGCTACGTGACCTGATGGTCGCCGGGCCAAGCGCGGTACCTCGTGACGTCGACTTGGTGATTGCCGGGGCACAATCGAAAGCTCTTGAGGATGCGCTGGCCGTACACGTGAAGAGACGTACTCGCTTTGGAGGCCTGCACTTAGGCGTTGATGATTGGATGATTGATATCTGGCCACTCCGGGAGACATGGGCATTTCGGGAACAGCACGTAGAGACGGGCTTCTCGATGCTTCCGCGAACCACATTCCTCAATGTTGAAGCGGTCGCGGTTGAACTCGCTCCCCGGCGCGGTCGTCGGCGCGTGGTCTATGCACATGGTTTCTTCGAAGGCGTATTGGATGGCGTGGTTGAAATCAACTTTGAGGAGAATCCGTTTCCCACGCTGTGCGTCGTGAGGGGGCTAATCACAGCCGCACGCCTGCAATTTCGCCTCGGACCGCGCCTGGCTAGGTACGTGCTGCACTACTCTGGGCTCTCCTCTATCGAAGAACTGGTTGATGTTCAGCGCTCTCACTATGGATACGTGCGGGCGTCACCAGATGAGCTTCACACCTGGCTAGCCGCCGTGTCCGATCAAGTAAGCTCTAGGCCTTGCGGCCCGGTGTCGCTTCCCGTGTCGAGATCGCGCCAACTCGAGTTCTGGACCGATCCAGCGTCGTCGCGCTAGGATCGTACTTGGGGACGAGGTGGCGATATGCGCCCTGGTGCACCGCCTGCCGAGCTGACCACCATCTTGACAAAGCCCAAAGATGTCGCGGAGTCCGTAATGCCCCCACGCCGCAAAACCCGCCAGGTCACCGTAGGCCCCGTAAAGATTGGCGGCGACGCCCCGGTCGCGCTCCAGTCGATGACCTCCGGCTACACGTATGAAGTCGATAAGTGCCTCGCGGAGATTCACAAACTCGCCCAGGCCGGGGCGGACTTCGTGCGCGTCGCCGTGCCGGACAAACGTGACACCGAAGCTCTGAAACACATTGTCCCCGCGTCGCCCGTGCCGATCGTCGCCGACGTGCATTTTCACTTTGAGCGCGCCTTGGAAGCGATTGCGGCCGGCGTACACAAAATCCGCCTGAACCCCGGCAATATCCGGGACCGCGACAAGGTCCGCCGCGTGATCGCCGCGTGCAAGGAGCGCGGTATTCCGATTCGCGTTGGTGCCAACGAAGGCGGGATCGTCGAACGCAAAGACAAAGAGCAGCGGGCAGTCGAAAAGGCGCAGCTCGACGAGGACTACGCCGCCGGCCTGATTCGCATCATGCTGGAAAAGCTCGACGAGTATCTGCGCATCTTCGAGGCCGAGCAGTTCTATGACGTGGTCATCTCGGCGAAGAGCCCGGACCCGCGGATTGTCATCGACGCCTACACCGCGATCAGCCAGCGGTACGACTACCCGCTGCACCTCGGCGTCACGCACGCCGGCCCGCCGGAAACCGGCCGCATTCGCTCGATTACCGCTCTGGGCACACTGCTGGCCACCGGTATCGGCGACACGATCCGCATCAGCTACGCCGCCGACCCGGTATTCGAAGTCGAGGACGGCAAGGAGCTGCTGTGCTGCCTGGGGCTGCGCGGGCGAACCGGGCCGGAGCTGATTGCGTGCCCGACGTGCGGGCGGATTGAGGTTGATCTTTTCAAGCTGGTCGCCGACGTTCGCCAGCGGCTGGCGGCGGAGATCAAGCTGCCGCTCAAGGTCGCGGTCATGGGTTGCGTGGTGAACGGCCCCGGCGAGTGCGAGGGGGCTGACGTGGCGATTTTCGCCGGCAAAGGCCGCGGAATCATCTACGTGCAGGGCGAGCAGAAGCAGACGGTGACGGAGGACCGGATGCTCGACGCGCTGCTGGATGAGTGCCGGGAACTGGCGGCACGGGTGGGGAGGGGAGAGGCAAAATTGATCGGTGCGCAGGTCGAAGTGAAGTCGCCGAAGGCGCAGCCCTCAAAGGGGAGCGCACCGTTGCCGGTGCTGCGCTGAGGCCGGACCGAGTGCACGGAGTTGCCACACGGTACGCACGGCGCGATCCTCGCGGGATCGAATGGGGCCGGAAAATCGACCTCTGCGCTTCGTCTTCTCAACGGCGCACATAGTGGCGCTGCGTTCTTCGGCGCGGGTACGATGGCCTGAGACCTGTCGGCATTTACTCCTCAGGAGAGGGCCTAACCCGCAGGCTGGATCATGCTGGAGCGAGCGCGGAGCTTGGCCGAGCGGCGCGTGAATTCCACGTACTACACGGCGCTCGCCAATCGCAGCGTCGTCGCGTGGCTTCGCAAGCCACGTGAGGAAGCGGGTTGCCGGCTCCATTTGCGGGCCGCGGCCGAGCCGCTATTTCACCCGTTTCCCCGTCCCCTTCATTTCCATCACCTTCATTAGCCCCATGCACCCCATGCCCTCGGTCATGCTCCACTCCATCGTGTCCGGGTTGACGAAGCGGAGCGTGCCCTTGAGCTGCGACTGGCCCCATGGCCCGAAAGTGGTAGCCGTCATGTACCAGGTGTCCGCCTTCTCGTCGTACCGCGACTCGCTCATTCCCATCATGCCCATGCTGTCGACGTAGGTCGAGCGGTACTTCTTGGCATGCACGTCGTAAGTCCAGGCCTCCATGCCCTTCGTCTCCGGCATGTCGTCCATCTTCATGACGGCGTGGCCGACCAGGTACCACTTGTCGCCCTCCCACTTGGCCTCGCACGTACCTGTGACCTTGAGCGGCTCGTCCAGCATCGCGAACTTCGCCTCGCCCTCCGACTGCCACTTGCCCACAAAGGCATTCAGCCTGTCCAGTTCCGCCGGCCGCTTGGGCATCTCGGCCTTGAACTGCTCCAATGTCATGCGCGGCATGCAGCCGACCAAACCCGCTGACACAACCCCCAACAGCACAGCCAGTACTGCCTTGCGTTGGAACATCGCTCTTCTCCTGCAGCTAACTTTCCGAAATGTCCGACCGGAGTTAACCCCGATCCGCGGGGCCGGCCGCCGGCAGTGTAAGGTGCCACAAGTGCCGGGTCCAGGGCTCCGGCCTGATCGCATCGCGACCGACCGGCGGGGCATGCCCGGGTAGAATAGTCAGGCCATGGACCAGCGCGCGAGGGCACAGAAATGAACATCCGCAGCGGCGATGACGAGTTCTACTGCGAGGTACGGGGCCACGGCCCGCCGGTACTTTTCATTCACGGCTTCCCACTCTCGGGCGAAATGTGGCGGCCGACGGTGGAGCGGCTGGGCGGCCGCTGGCGCTGCATCGTCCCCGATCTGCGCGGCCACGGGCAGAGCAGCGTGTCCGAGTCGGTCACGATGTCGCAATTCGCCGACGACCTCGCGGACTTGCTCGATGAGCTCGGCGAAAACCGGCCTGCCGTGATCGTTGGGCTGTCCATGGGCGGAATTATCGCGTTCGACTTCTTCCGCCGACACCGCGCGCGTGTTCGTGCGCTCGTGCTCGTCGACACCCGCGCGAACGCGGAGACGGCCGAGGGCGTCACCCGGCGTAACGCTCTCGCCGATGCGGCGCCGCGTGACGGCAGCCGGGTCATAGCGGATGCGATGATCGACGGGGTCTTCGC
>JAGVEP010000002.1 GCA_020058145.1 Phycisphaerae bacterium
AGCGGCGCGCGACGCGGCCTCTCAGCCCGCGGCGCGCTTTGCGCTGCTGCGGCAGATGCACCCCGCCCTGCGAAACCTGCTTTTCTCTGACATTCTCATTCGTTTCTGCGAGCAAATCCCCTACGCGTTCGTCGTAATCTGGTGCTACCAGACCATCCAGCATCCGGTCAGCGGCTTCGAGTTCGGGATTCTGACGACCGTCGAAATGACCACCGCGGCACTGCTCTACATCCCCGTGGCGTACCTGGCCGATCGGGCGGGCAAGAAGCCGTTCGTCCTGGCCACGTTCGTGTTTTTCACGCTGTTCCCCCTGGCGCTGCTGTTCTGTCACTCCTTCTGGCCCCTGGTGGCGGTTTTTGTGCTGCGCGGGCTCAAGGAATTCGGCGATTCGACCCGCAAGGCGCTCATCATGGACCTGGCGCCGCCGGGGCGCGAGGCGCTCACGTTCGGCGTGTACTACCTGGTCCGCGACTCGATCGTATCCGTCGCCGCTTTCGGGGGCGCGCTGCTCTGGCAGGTCAGCCCGGCAACAAACTTGCTGACCGCGTTCGCTTTCGGCGTGCTGGGGACAGTGTGGTTCGCGCTGCGCGGCCGGGACTTGCGGGCGTCGTAACCGCCGAAGCGAGCGCGAGCCGGTGCGCTCTCGCTCCCCTGCGTGCCTTTCCCCCTCTGTCTCACAGGGCGGGGTCGGGAGAGGGTAAACGGCTTCGTCCCTCCGTGCCTGCGTGCCTTCGTGCCTACTGACTCAGCCGCGTCAACACCTGCTGCCAATACGTCCGCTGCTGCTGGTTACCGCGATTGTGGTGGTGCGCGATCACCTGCGCCACAAACGCGCGCAGCGCGGCATGGCGATGCGCCGGCACGTGCGCGCGCATCCCTGCGGCGAGTTGCAGGGCACCCATCATTTGCTCGTCGCCTGGGCAGCCCGGATCGCACTCCATGCTGAGCCGCGCGATGAACGGATTGATGTCGTCATAATCGAATACTCCGTCGCAATTGCAGTCGCCATGAAATAGCAGGCCACCAGAAAGGTAATTATCGGCCGTTCCGCCGAGCCCGGGATTATTGATGGCGTAGCCGTTTGGATCCGCTAAGCCGTAGACGAACCAGTCAAAGTCATCAAAATCTACAATAGAGTCGTTATTCATGTCCCCGCGGCACCTTGAGATCCCCCTCGTGTTCATATCCGGGCAGTCGCCAGGAGGATAGTTGGGATCACACGCGGCATTCCCGATGGTAACGGTGGCCCCGGGCTCGATGGCCCACCCATCCTCTCCGCTTTCCCAGCCGCGGAAGCGAACTGCCACAAATTCGGTGTTCGGGTCGAAATCGCCGGCCACGGTAATCGCACTGTTCGACAGCATCGACCGACCGACGAGGATGTGGCCCCCGCTGAGGTTCCCGGCACCGTCCAGGAGCGTGCCACCCACATAGATGCTGCCCGTCGGTAGGATCCATCCGTCGATAGATATGTAACCACTAAGTGACCCATCTATAGCTATTAGATTGGATAGATTGGCCATGGGTTCGTCCGGGGGCGGCGTGCCCATCTTGATCTTTACCGCGCCGGACACGTCACCGTGAATCGCAACCGTCCCGGCCAGGTCGCCGTTCAACTCCACGTCGCCGGACAGCTTGCCCAACTCGATGAGCCCGGTACTCGTCAACCAGCAAGAACTCGGCGAGTCGCCTCCCAGTCGGCCGGTGAGGTCGCTGACAACTTGAACGGTACCGGAGATTGCGTTTCTTGCGGTCACATCCTGGATCGTGTCCGCTGTCACGAGTCCCGTTTGACTGATCCCCTGTAGCAAACTGACCGTTCCGAGCGCGTCGTCCACCTGGACCGTGCCAGACAGAGTACGCTCCACGGTCACGGTGGCCGCGTGGCCGGCCCACACCACACTTCCCGGCCACAGGGTGCCCACCAGCGTGGCGGATTGCAACGAGTCGTCGGCATGCACGGTCCCGTACAGCGCTTCACGGACAATCAACTGGTCGATATCGTGTGCGTGAACCAGCCCGCCGGGCGAGACCCGCCCCACGTCTGCGGTCCCCAGCGTGCTCGTTACTTCGACGGCTCCTTGAATGTGTCCGATCGCGTCCAAGTATTCGAGACTCCCGGCCGTGACCGTGCCGTACAGCGGCTCGGTAGTTGTCAGGGTTCCGAGATTGCCAACGTTCACGCTGCCCGTAACCGGCGCATACGTGTCTAACGTGTCGATGGTGTCCGCGGTAACGTTGCCGCTTAGCTCCCCGAACATCTCAATCCAGTCTATGCTCCGGACCACTACCTCCCCGTCCATACCCTTGCCTTCATTGTCCGAATGCACTCCCAGCCAAGCCATCGAATCGGCTTCCAGTCGGCCACCACGAATGCTCTGGACTCGCGCATTCTCAAGTCGGCCAGTTACGTGGAGCGTTCCCCAGATTGGACCTACAACCGCCGTGAGTTCCACGGCGTCGCACCACACCACCCCCTGCAAACCAACGTAGTTCGCCAGCGACGATCCGTCCACCACGATCTGGTAGACCGGACCGCCCACCTCCACTCTGGTGCCTGGCAACATGCCACCCCAGACGTAGAGATAGGCGGCCGACTGGCCGACGACGATTTTGCCCCCGGTCATCAGGCCCGTGGAGATCCCATAGGCGTAATTGCCGCAGGTCAGATGGCCACCGAACTCGATGTTGTTCCCCCAGAAGATCGGATCGCCATGGTGAAATATACCGATGGTGTCAGCTATATCAATAGTACCATACATCGCACCAGTTATATAAATCGTATCTATACTATCAGTAATGTCGATCCAACCCGCCTCGGCCACGGACCCGTGTATGAAGATGCCCGCATCGGGGCCTGACAGAGAGCCATTTATGACGATGTGCTTGTCATACTCAAGTTCGCCGGTAATGTGCAGGCTGCCGGTGTGCGACAAGTGCTGGGCATCGCCGATCGTCACATTGCTCATGCTGTGGCTGGACACGAAGCCGATTAGCTCGGCGATTTCGACGTCGCCGACCGTGTCGCAGGTCACGTTTGCCACGAGTGCACCGCGGATCGTCAGCGCACTCACTCCCTGGGCGATTGCAATGTTGTTTAGTACGTCGTTGCCGATCGTGAGCGCTCCCGCCTGCG
>JAGVEP010000323.1 GCA_020058145.1 Phycisphaerae bacterium
AGCGAGCGCGTCCGCGGCGTCAGCGAGCGCGACCAGGCGGACGCACTCGCTGGCGCTTCGTGTTCTGAATGGTCGGCTGCCTGGGGAGGGCGAAGCTCCGGCCGAGCCGCGGCTCGCCAGGAGGCTCGCCCTCCCGCGCGACGCCGGGGCTTTATTGAAACCGTTCTAACGCCCGTCCAACCCAGTCCGATAAGCTTGTTCGTGGCCCTGCGGGCAGGACGCAGGGGACTGGGACGAGTGTCGGTGTCGTTAAGCCAGAGGGCCGGGTCTTGGGTTTTTGGGGTGGCGCGATCCAGTTCTTGACTCGGCCTTCGGCTCGTGTTAAGCTAGCGATATTGAGAGTTGGATACGGACAGCAGCATGTCCGGGTCTTTGAGGCTACGCGAGAGAGGATAGGCGCCAACCTGGATTAATAGTTTGGGCCAGTAGTGCCGAGCGCGGGGTTCGGCAGGGTTTGGTGCCGGCTGACGTGAGGGTTCTGAAGGCATGGACGCCCTCAGCAGCAGGTTTTGGAGGCAGAGCGGCCGGCCGCCGGGCGCGCGCCCGGACGGCCAGGCATGGGGGATTTTCGCGCCCACGGCGCGGCGAATCCGGGGGAGTTTCTGTGGTACACATCCAGCGATTTCGGTCGCGAATCGGCGGTCTTATCGCCATCGAGTGATGGCGGATTGTGTTTTGGCCACGCGGCTGGCTAAAGAAGAAGGAGTTTCGTGATGAGAAGAGCGTTTTGTATCCTGGGCGTCCTGCTTGCAGCGGCAAGCCTGGCGCCCGCACAAGTGTCGGAGCAGGATTTCACTGGCGTTACCGACGTGAATCCCTCCCAGGTGCTGGAGAAACAGGCCAACGACCTGGATGAGGAAAGCGCCAAGCTGGCGGAGGCGGGCCTGCTCGACAACCCCCCGCCGGAGGATGAGACGTTTGCGGCCTGCGCGGGTGACAAGGACATCAACGGTGTTGGTACCACCACAACCACGATTCTGCTCAGCACCGGCGCGCAGGATCGGCGCGTCACGAGTATCTACCTGGCGTCAGAGTTTGCGTGCACGGGCGGGGTGATCAGCGGCATGCGCTACTACGTTTCCACGGCCCCAGGCCTGCCGCTGACCAACCTGACTATCCGACTCCGGCATACGACGGCCACGAGTTATCCTACGCCGGCCTGCTTCGATCCGAACGCCGCGGCCTGGACATTGTGCTACCAGGCCACGACCACAATCTCGACCACCGGGTGGTACACCTTCGCGTTCAGCACAACCTTCACTTACAACGGCGTCGACAACCTCGAAGTGGATTTCAGCTTCAACAACGCGAGCACGTTGGGTGCCGGAAGCGTGTACTCCTTCACGGGCTCGCCCACCTATCGCACGATTTACTCGTCCAGCGCGAGCGCGAACGGCGACCCGTTGCTTTGGGGCTGTGCGCCACCGACGGTGACACGATCCAGTACGGTCCCGCGTGCCCAGTTCATCTTCCCGCCGGCCTACGGCGCGTGCTGCTTCGCCGACGCGAGCTGCGTCGAGATGTTTCAGGCGGACTGCATTCTCGCCGGCGGCGAGTTCAAGGGCCACGAGACCATGTGTGCTACCACCACCTGCCTCCTGCGGGTGTATCTCTTTGACCTTGACACGAACCCCGGCTGGACCATGCAAGGCGAATGGCAATATGGCCCGCCGTTGGGTTTGAGTTGCGGTACCGGCAAATTCGATCCCAACGCCGCCTACTCGGGCGTCAATGTCTACGGCTACGATCTGACCGGTCTGGGCGCGCAACTCGGCTGCTACGAAATTAGCATGACCACGACCGATTATCTGACCACGGCGGCCATCAACTGCACCGGCTTCACTAACATCAACCTGCGGTTCCGGCGGTGGCTCGGTGTCGAGAGCGCCTCGTTTGACCATGTGTACATCGATGTTTCGAACAACGGAACAACCTGGACCCAGGTCTGGACCAACGTCGCAACGACGATCAACGAGAATGCGTGGTCCCTCCAGTCGTACGACATCTCGGCGGTGGCGAACAACCAGGCGACCGTCTACATCCGGTGGGGGATGGGGACGACCGACAGCAGCGTCGTGTACCAGGGCTGGAACATCGACGATGTTTCGATCTGGGGCATCGCGCTGCCTCCGACGGGCGCGTGCTGCGTGGCCGGCACTTGCATGCCGGATCAGGATCCAGTCTATTGCACGGAGACGTTGGGCGGCATCTACCTCGGCAATGGCAGCGACTGCGACCCCGATCCTTGCATCGGGCGTTGCTGCTACCCGGACGGAAGCTGCCTCGTGCAGGCGATAACGGAGTGTACCGGCGTCTACACTCCCGCCGGCACTTGCGGACCGCCGAACCCCTGCCCGCAGCCTGGGGCGTGCTGCAGCGCCACCGGCGGGTGCTACATGAGCACGGTTATCGCTCCCGGTGACTGTGTTCCAGGCGACACCTACTGGGGCGACAACACGGACTGCGATCCGAACCCCTGCCCGCAGCCCCGTCGCTGCTGCTACCCGGATGGGACCTGCGATCTCCGTCAAGCCGCGGATTGCACCGCGCTGGGCGGCGTGCCCGGCGCGGTCGGCAGCAACTGCGACCCCGTTCCGAACTACGTCGCGGTCACGTGCGGCAACGCGCTGGAGGACATCTCCGTCATCGGCACGCCAGGACCCACCGGCGACGACGCCGGTGTTACGGCGGCGATTGGCTTCACTTTCAACTTCTACGGCACAGCCTACACGACGGTCTGGATGTGTACGAACGGGTTCCTGCAGTTCGGCGGGGCCAATAACACGACCTACACGGACGTCGCTTTGCCGAGCACCGCGATCCCCAACAACATGATCGCGGTTCTGTGGGATGACTACAACGTGACCGGCGCCGGCCAGACCGACTATATCATGCTCGGCGACCCGAACACGGGCACGGCTCGTTTTATTGCCCAATGGACCACCGTTCCGCAGTACAGCGGCACAGATGCGAACACGTTCCAGGCGATTCTGTACCAGGAAACAGGCTGCATCGAGCTGCGCTATGGCGCCTACGCCACTACCGACTTCCACGCCGGCGTGGAGAATTCCACGGGCACCGTGGGTCGTGACGTGACGGGCATGGTCGCGCAGAACGGCTGCATTTCGCTGTGCCCCGGCTTTGATCCGCCGTGCCCGCAGCCCGGTGCGTGCTGCAGCGACGCGGGTGGGTGCTACATGAGCACGGTTACCTCCCCCGGTGACTGTGTTCCAGGCGACACCTACTGGGGCAACAACACGGATTGCGATCCGAACCCCTGCCCGCAGCCGGGTGCCTGCTGCTTCCTGGATGGGAGCTGCGAGGTCCTGCTGTCGTCGGATTGCGCGGCCCTCTACGGCACGTACATGGGTGTTGGCACGACGTGCAGCCCCGTGAATCCCTGCCCGCCGCCGTGCGTCGTGTGCCCGCCGGAAGGCGTTCTCGAAGGCGAGCCGGCCTGCTACAACGGTTACGTTGACAACTACGACGGCGGCTGCAATTCCACGCCTAACATCTTCTTCCCGATCTACTGCGGTGAGACGATCTGCGGTACCGGCGGCAACTTCCTGAGCGGCACCGGCGTCCAGACGCGCGACACCGACTGGTATCAGGTCGACACGACTAGCCCGACCATCTTCACCTGGGCGGTGACGGCCACCTTCCCGGCCCTCATCGGCCTGATCCAACAGACGGTCCCCGGCGTGCCGGGTTGCGCGAACATCACCGGATACGTCAGCCCGTCGTTCACCACCACGGCATGCGTGCTCGGCAGCGTAACGACGGTCTGCATGCCCGCCGGCACGTACTACTTCTTCGTGGCGACTTCGGGCTTCAGCGGCATCCCCTGCAACTCGCCGTACGTCGCGACGCTCACGTGCGGACCATGCCCAATCGGCGCCTGCTGCTACCCGGATGGGTCTTGCGCCCAGACATACCAGATGGACTGCACCGGCGGAACCTGGCACGGCGAATGGACGACTTGCGAGCCGAATCCGTGCCCGCAGGTGCCGCCGAACGACGAGTGCGCGACCGCGATTCCGATTGGCGAAGTGACCGATCTGCCGTTTGACACCACGCTGGCGACGACGAGCAACATCGGCACGCACGTCATCTACAAGGACATCTTCTACTGCTACACGGCCTCGTGTACGGGTGTGGCGACGATTGACCTGTGCTTCACGCCGTACTTTGACACCAAGCTCGCCGTCTGGGACGGGTGTGTGTGCCCGCCGACTGTGGAGCTCGCCTACTGCGACGACAGCGGCCCGGTGACCTGCACCGCGTCGACGCTGCTGTCATCGGTAAAGGTCTACGTGCATGCCGGACAGCAGTACCTGATCCAGGTCGGTGCCTACAGCTCTACCGGTGGCGGCGCCGGGGACCTGACGATTACCTGCGACCCGGCGGACTACCTGTTCGGTTCCGCCACCGACACCGAGGTCGATGACGACGGTGGCGGATGGGCTGATCCCAACGGACTGGTGTGGTTCCTCTATCCGAACAACTGGTGGAATCAGTGGTGGCCGAACGACTTCTGGCCGTATCGGCAGAAGCTCGTGATCATCAACTTCACCATCCAGTACACGGGCGCCGCGCCAGTGATCGCGTTCAACTACGCCTCTGAGTTGTGGTTGGATCCGGTCAACCCGCCGCTACCTGTGGACGACGCATTTGTCGTACGTGTGCCCGTTCCGACGCTCACGGGGCCGGGCACCTACGAGTTCCAGACGCTGCTGCCGTTCTGCCCGCGATGGGTATCGGTTGACATCCAGGGCACCCTCGTCTGGATCCAGGGCACCATTATCCACGAGTGTCTGCCGCCGGTGCCTGGCGCTTGCTGCGTATCGGGCGGCATCTGCCAGCAGTTGACGCAGGAGGACTGCCTTGCACAGAGTGGCACGTGGCACGGCGGACCGTGTGTGCCGTGCATGTGCGCCACCTGTGTGGGCGACGCCGACTGCAACGGGATCATCGAGTTCGAGGACATAAACCCGTTTGTTGCCGCCATTTCCGGCGGCGTCCCGTGCAATTTCGACAACTGCGACTGCAACTGCGACGGGGTCATCGACTTCGAGGACATCAACCCGTTTGTCGCGCTGATCTCCACGGGCACATGCCCGTAGGACAGCGCGGTGCGTGCTGGCCGACGTGCCTGTCGGCCTGAGTGACGGCCAGGCGCAATCCTGGCCGCGAATGACCCTGACCCGCAGGCCGGCGGTATCTCCGCCGGCCTGCGGCGTTTTCCGCCCGACCGTTATGCCGAGGGTTGGTCGGGGCGGGTGTGCTTAGCTCGACTTTTGCCATTTTGTGGTCCTTCACGCGGCCCGACTCAAGTGCTCCAGCAGCGTGAGGCGTAATCGTCTCGGGAGTTTTGCGACCCCCG
>JAGVEP010000494.1 GCA_020058145.1 Phycisphaerae bacterium
CCATCGGTAAGCCGTATGCGGGAAATCCGCACGTACGGTTTGAACGGGGACCTCAGGAAACGGAGCCGGCGCGCCACCGCGCCTGAGGTCTACCAATGAAGCTGCTGCAGCGTCCCGTGGTGTGGTTTCCTGCCGCGCTGTTGATCCTGGCTGCCGTTGGGAGTTATGTGTTGCGCGACGAGCGCTGCCTGCGCTTGTCCGAGCGCGACCGTTATTCCTACGGCTCACGCCCGGTGTGGCAGGCCAGCTTCGACGCCCTGAGCGCTACGTGCGGCGTGGGCCTGTTGATGCACAATCTGCACTCAGAATATACAGCGCCCGGTCGCTGGGCGCTGGCAGCGCTGGGCGTGATCGGCGCGGCGTTCTATCTCGTCGCGGCGCGGCAGGTCGCGGCTCGCATTTGGACAGTGAGCGGTGCCACTCCGCCAGGCGCGCTGCGGATTCTCCTGGTTTTCTGCGCATGGCAGGCCATACTCGTGGTGGTCGTTCTGGCGGTCGAGCGATTTGGCTCCGGTGGCACGGCGGACCGGGAAGCCACCGTTTGGCAGACGGTGTGCGCGTTCTCGTCATTGGGTTGGTCACTCGACAAGCCGGGCGAGGGGCACACCGCGATCTTCGCGGCCGTCGCGCTACTGGGGGCCCTCGGCTGGGCGGTCTGGCTGCTCGTGACCCCCAAGGGAATCCGTGCGGCACGCGCCGGGCTGGCGGCCGGCGTGTCCAGCTACCTGGTCTTTCTGGTGCTGTGCGCCGGTCTCGTTACCGCGCTAGAGACTCCCCGCGATGGGCCGCACGGTGAGCTACGTCCCGACGGGGCGCTCACGGAGCAGACTGCGGGCGTGCGTTTCGTGCGGGGACTTGTGCAGGTCGCCAACGCTTCCGGCGCCGGTGTGTCGACCGAGGCGCTCGGCGAACGTCGCGTCGGGGAAGGGACGCTGTTCGTGCTGGCGCTCGTCGTACTGGTTGGCGGGCTGGGCGGTGCCGCCGGCGGGGGCATCCGCTGGTCGATGCTCCTCTGCGGGCTCCAGAGCGGCGTGGCGCTGTCCGGATACGGAGCCGGACGGTCGCAGCATGAGGCCGCCCGGCGGGGACTGTTGGCCGCGGTGATCTGCGTGGGGGCCAGCGTGACGCTGGCATTGATCGTGGCACTCGGTTTGTTGCTGATCGACGCCCATACCGGCTCGCGCTTCCAGACACCGCCGACCTTTGCGGCGGCGCTGCTCGATGCCAGCTCGGCGGTAGGGGGGGCCGCTCTGACGACCGGCGTGGTGGCGACGGTTACGAGCGTAAACCTCTCCATCGGGATGACACAAACGGTCGATCTATATCAGTACGGCATGGGATGGCTCATGCTGGCGATGTTTATCGGACGTGTGTTGCCTGTGCTGGTTTTGGACCGTGTTGCGGCCTTGCGCTTCAGCGACAAGCCGCCGCGGTTGCTGCCGCTAGTCTAGCTGAGCCGAGCCTGAAACCGCAGAGACGCAGAGACCGCAGAGAACGCCGCGGGACGTTTGCGTCGTTGCGATCATCGGGCGGCGGGAACACCAGCACGGGCCGGAGTCGCGTGATGGCCGTACTGGGTCTCATCCCCGCGCGGGCGGGCTCGAAGCGTCTGCCCGGGAAGAATCTGCTCCTGCTTGACGGCAAGCCGCTGCTCGCCCACACCTGTGAGGCGGCGGTGACGAGCGGGATTCTGAGCGCGGTTTACGTGAACACCGACAGCGCGGAGATTGCCGCCGTCGCGGAGCATTGCGGCGTGGCGTGCCCCGCGCTGCGTCCGCGACACCTGGCCGCCGACGACACGCCGACGCGGGCCTCAAACCTGTTCTTGCTGGAGTTCCTGGCCGCACGGGGCGAGTGCTACGACGCGGTGATGGTGCTGCAACCGACGTCGCCGCTGCGCACGGCCGAGGACATTCGGCGGGCGTGGGCGTT
Organism: Phycisphaerae bacterium; assembly: GCA_020058145.1. Lineage (GTDB taxonomy): Bacteria > Planctomycetota > Phycisphaerae > UBA1845 > Fen-1342 > JAGVEP01. Next base: position 1,933 of record JAGVEP010000494.1, read on the forward strand.
GTTCGAAGAACATGCGCCGTGTGCGGCGGTGTCGGTGACGCCGCTCGTGCCGGAGTCCTGGGCGGGGCGAATCGCGCGCGGCAATCGGTTTGAGCGGGCAACCGGCGAGGATTTGCTGTACCGGCTGAATGGCGCGATTTACGTGCACGCTTGGCGGGATTACGTGGAGGACTGTGCGCCGCGAACGACGGTGGCGTACGTGATGCCTGCGGCCCGTAGCGTGGACGTGGACACGCGCAGCGACCTGGAGTACGCGGAATTCCTGCTGCACGGCTCGCCGGCCGCCACGGCGGACGGCCGGGGTGGCGAAGTGTCCGTACACGCGAGGTGCTGCGCGTGAGCTCTCCCCCGCGGACAACGCGAGTGGTACGCTTGGGCGAGCGTTTGGTCGGCGAGCGTCAGCCCGTGCTCGTAATCGCCGAGGCAGGCGTGAATCACGATGGTTCGCTCGACCAGGCCCTGCGGCTGGTTGATGTGGCCGTCGCCGCGGGCGCGGACGTGGTGAAATTCCAGGTATTTCGGGCGACGGAGCTGGTTACGGCCAGCGCCGCGACCGCGGAATACCAACAAGCGAGCGGTGCGGCGTCGCAGCGCGCCCTGCTGGAGCGCTTGGAGCTGAGCGAGCATGACTTTGCACGTCTCGCGGCGCATTGCCGTGCCAGCGGCATCGAGTTTCTCGGCACGCCCTTCAGTCCGCCGGACGTCGAGCGGCTGCTGCGGCTCGACGTGCGGGCGCTGAAGATCGCGTCGACCGATTTGAACAACGCACCGCTGCTGAGACGCGCGGCGCTCGCCGGCTTGCCGCTCATCGTCTCGACCGGTGCGTCCACCGCCGACGAAATCGGTGCGGCTGTGGATGGGCTGCGCTTGTGGGGCGTCGGCGAGCGGCTGATCCTGCTGCACTGTGTCAGCGGCTATCCGGTCCCGCTGGACGCCGCCAATCTGGGTGCGATCGGCACATTGCGCACGCGCTTCGGCGTGCCGTGCGGGTTCAGCGACCACACGCAGGCGACGGACATCGCCGGTTGGGCGGTTGCGGCCGGCGCGTGTGTGCTCGAAAAACACTTCACCCTCGACCAAACCGCGTGCGGTCCGGATCACGCGATGTCGCTGAACCCGGGGCAGTTGGCGGCGTATGTTTCAGCAGCCCGACAGGCCGAGCGGGCCCTGGGCAGCGGTGAACTCGGGTTTTCGGCACTGGAGGCCAACGTGCGCGCCGTCGCGCGCCAGAGTGTGGTCGCCGCGACGCGGATTCGTGCGGGTACAGCGATCGTGGCGGAGATGTTGACCGTCAAGCGGCCGGGTGGCGGCGTCGAACCGGCCGGACTCGATGCGCTGCTGGGGCGACGGGCCGTGGCAGACATCGCGGCGGACACGGTGCTGACGTGGGAAATGGTGCAGTGAGGCGACACGCGGCACGCGGCCGGCGACGTGTTGCCGTCGTGACGGGCTCGCGCGCCGAGTATGGCGTCCTGACCTCGGTTCTGCGAGCGATGACGCAGCAGCCGCGGCTGGCGCTGCAACTCGTCGTGACGGGGATGCACCTGCTGCGGCCGTTCGGGTACACCGTGCGGCAGATTGCGCAGGACCGGTGGCCGATTGCCGCGCGCGTGCCGATGCAACGTGGCGATGATGATCCGCTGGACCAGGCGGTTGGGCTTTCGCGCGGCGTGGCGGGAATTGCGCGGTATCTGGAGTCCGCTGCAATTGACCTGGTCGTGGTGCTGGGCGACCGGATCGAGGCGCTGGCCGGCGCTCTGGCGGCGGTCACCACCGGGCGGCTGCTGGCACATATTCACGGTGGCGACGTGGCACCGGGGGATTTTGACGACTCGCTGCGGCACGCGATTACCAAGCTCGCACACGTGCATTTTGCGGCCACGCGCGACGCTGGGCGGCGGATCGTTCGCTTGGGCGAAGAGCCGCAGCGTGTACACGTGGTCGGGGCGCCGGGGCTCGATCGGTTGCGCGAGTTGCTGGCGGAGGCGTATGGTGTTCCACGGCCGACAGGGGGGTCGGCCGCTACGTCCGGCCGCACCGCCTTGGTGGTCTATCACGCGTGGGGCCGACCAGCGGCGGTGGAACGACTGGCGATGTCGGCGGTGTTGGACGCGGTGACTTCACTGGGTCTGCGGCGAGTGATCTGCTATCCAAACACGGATCGTGGGCATCGCGGTGTGCTTGCGGCCATCGAGGCCCATCGCCGGAAAAGTCAGCCGGCGGATGTGCAAATCCATGAGTCCCTTGCGCGAGATGAGTATTTGCGAACGCTCATGGCGGCCGATGTGCTGGTCGGCAACTCGTCCAGCGGTGTCATTGAGGCGCCGTTTGCTGGCACGCCGTCGGTAAACGTCGGCGGACGCGAGGCCGGCCGGCAGCCCGGCGGTCCGGCGGTCCTTAACGCAAATGAGTCGGTGTCGGCGATACGGCAGGCGGTCGCCGCCGCGCTGCGCCTGCGGGTCAAACCAGGCGGCCGGACGGTGTATGGTGACGGACACAGCGGGGCGCGTGTCGCCCGTATTCTGGCGACGATGCCGCTGACGGCGGCAAGCCGCCGGAAGGTGATCGCCTATTAGCGTGCTGGTCGCGACGTGCTGACATCCGTCTGCGCCGGCTTCGTCAGGTCGAGGTAGGACTGCACGAGCGTGTCTTTCGGTCTGCCGCGGGCGGCCAGCCGGAACGCGGCGTAGGCTTCGTCCATCCAGCCACGCTGAAATTCCATGAAACCGAGCAAGAGGTACTCGTCAGGCGTTGCGTCGCGGCGCTGGTTGACGCGCTGGGCCAGCGTATCGACTTGGATCGTGAAATCCTCAGCGTAGGGATAGTACTGCTCCAGCCCGAGGAGCATCGGCACAAGCCTGGGCTGCAACTCCAGCGCCCGTCGCAGGACCTTGGCGCCTTCGGCGTCGTGCCCCAGCGCGACGCGCGCCTGGGCCAGATGAACGCGGCACACCGGGTCGCCGTTGTTCAGTTCGGCGGCGCGGGTCAGGGTGATGAGCGCCTCCCGGTACTCGCCGGCCTTCAGGAGTTCGACGCCCTCCTGCGTGGTCTGCTCATGAATGGCGAGCAACTTCTGTCTGCGTTGCTCCCATTCGCGGTGGCTGCGGGCTTCGGCGCGGGCCAGGCGCTGCTCGCTCCGCTGGGCTTGCTGAAACTCACGCCAGCGGCTGGCGATTTGCGGGTCGTTCAGATCGAGGTTGTACACGTAGTAGCGGATGTCCTGCGAGCCGGGACCGAGCGTGCTAGTACGGACCAGTTCGCAGCCCGCGCCCAGCCGCGGTGCGCCGTCTTCGGTGAACGCGGGTTGTTCGTCGTTGACCAAGGGCCATTTGGTCCAGCCGCGCGGCTGAACCACGTCCATGCGGTGCGACGGACCGTCCGCGCCAGGGAGGTCGGTGACGCGCAGCACCAACACGGCGGGTTGGGCGTTGGGCGTCGCCGCCGGTGGCGGGACGCTGCGTCTGGGAGTTTGAGCGACCGCCGCGAGCGCGGCAACGAACAGAACGGCTGCGACGGCGATGGTCCGCTGGCCTGCGGGCATGGGCGGCCTCCTGAGCAGCGCGGCGGTGGTGTCTGCCACACCGCTACTGACATTTTACCAGCTTGGGCTGGCTCCGGTTGCCGATATATTCTACGCGGGCGGCGCGCTAGCGGGGTCCGGGGTCGCGCAGCTCCCGGTACGGCCGGCCGGGCCGCCGCAATCCGCAAGCGCGGCATTGCCCTTGCCGCTATTCCCTCCGATAGGCAGGAGTGACACACGCGGCCGCGCCCCGGCCGCCGGACTGCGTTCCACAGGAGGAGCGCCATGGGCAGGATAAGCAGCGGTGTCGGCCTGATTTCGGGCCTCAACACCCAGCAGATCATCGACCAACTCATCGCCATCGAGGCTCGGCCGCGTGATGCGCTGCTGCAACGGCTAGCCGGGTTCACCGCGCAGAAAACGGCGTACCTGGACATTTCTGCGCGAATCACGGCCGTGTTCGGACGGGTTTCGCTGCTCGCCAGCGCGAGTGCGTTCCGCAACGCCAAGGCGACGACGTCGCTGCCGGACGTGCTGTCCGCGTCAGCGGCCGTCGGGGCTCAACCAGGCACGTACCATTTCACCGTGCGGGCGCTGGCGGCGACGCACCAGCTTGTCAGCCGCGGGTTCGACAGCCGCACTGCGCCGCTGAGCAGCGGTCTGCTCACAATCGAATCGGCGGCGGCGCGGGTAAACAACGCCACCAACCTGACGGATCTGAACGGCGCCAACGGCGTGCGGCGGGGGTCGCTCAAGATCATCAACGGCACGCAACAGGCCACAATCAACGTCAACGACGCACTCACGGTTGGCGACG
>JAGVEP010000281.1 GCA_020058145.1 Phycisphaerae bacterium
CCACGCTCGCGCCAGCAGCGCGATGCTGCCGGTCGCGGTCATCGTCATCGTGCTGGCCAATCTGGTGGTGCTGGTGCGACTGGGCGTACTGACCGCCGTGCTGGCGCCGGGCGTGCTGCCGCACCTGTTGCCGGTCATCGTCGGCGGACTGGTCATCGGCGGCCTCGGCGCGGCCTATGGCGTCTACCGGCTGCAGCCAAAAGGCGAGATGCCCGCCCTGGCCATGGGCAACCCGACCGAATTGCGCACAGCCTTGGGCTTTGGCCTGATGTATGCAGGCGTGCTGCTGGCCTCGGCCTGGCTGTCTGACTGGCTCGGCACGCGCGGCCTGTATGCCGTGGCGCTGGTGTCGGGCCTGACCGATGTCGATGCCATCACGCTGTCCAGCCTGCGCCTGTTCAATCTGGACCGGCTGCCGGTTGCAGCGGTGGTCAATGTCGTCGTCATCGCCACACTGGCCAACCTGCTGTTCAAATCGGCGCTGGCGCTGTTTGTCGGCGGCCGGCAATTGGCGCGCCACGCAGCCGCAGGCATGGGCGCAGTGGGTCTGGGGCTGATCGCCTCCTGGGCTATAATGCGCGGCTTTTCCGCCTTGTAAAACGCCCCGCCATGGAAGCCGAATCCCTCAATCAGATTGAAGCCAAACTCGCCGATCTAGGCGCCCGTTCCACCCAACTCCGGGGGTTTCTTTGACTACGATCACAAACAGGATCGTCTAGAAGAAGTCGTCCGCCTGTCCGAAGCACCCGATTTCTGGAACGACGCCGCGCGCGCCCAGGAACTGGGCCGCGAGCGCAAATCGCTCGAAGACGTGGTGCTGGTGCTCGACCGCGTCGCCGCAGGTCTCAAAGACGCCGCTGAACTGTTCGAGATGGCGCGCGAGGAAAACGACGACGACACGCTGACCGCCGTGCAAGCCGACATCGCCAGCCTGGAAAAAGATGTGTCGACGCTGGAATTCCGCCGCATGTTCAACAACCCGGCCGACCCCAACAACTGCTTCATCGACATCCAGGCCGGCGCCGGCGGCACCGAAGCCTGCGACTGGGCCTCGATGCTGCTGCGGCAATACCTGAAATACGCCGAGCGCAAAGGCTTCAAGGCCGAACTGCTGGAAGAATCCGAAGGCGACGTCGCCGGCATCAAATCCGCCTCGATCAAGATCGAGGGCGACTACGCCTACGGCACCCTGCGCACCGAAACCGGCGTCCACCGCCTGGTGCGTAAATCGCCGTTCGACTCGTCGGGCGGCCGCCACACCAGCTTCGCCAGCATCTTCGTCTACCCCGAAGTCGACGATTCCATCGAAGTGGACATCAACCCTGCCGACCTGCGCGTCGATACCTACCGCGCTTCCGGCGCGGGCGGCCAGCACATCAACAAGACCGACTCCGCGGTGCGCATCACCCACCTGCCCACCAACATCGTGGTGCAGTGCCAGAACGACCGCTCGCAGCACAAGAACCGCGCCGAAGCGATGTCGATGCTGAAGTCCAAGCTCTACGAAGCCGAACTGCGCAAGCGCCAGGCTGAACAGGACAAGCTCGAAGCCGGCAAATCGGATGTGGGCTGGGGCCACCAGATTCGTTCGTATGTGCTGGACAACTCGCGCATCAAGGATCTGCGCACCAACGTCGAAACCTCCGCCACGCAGAAAGTGCTCGATGGCGACCTCGACATCTTTATCGAGGCGAGTCTGAAACAGGGCGTGTAAACAACGGCTTGCGCCCGCCATGGCGGACGTATATCCTGTATATACACAGGAGGTCAGCCATGCTCACACGCGTCTTCAAAAGCGGCAACTCGCTTGCCGTCCGTATCCCCAAAGAGCTCGCCATCGTCGAAGCCAGCCAGGATGTCGAAATCGAGAAAGTCGGCGACACCCTCGTCCTGCGTCCTGTCGTCAAACGCAAGCTGACCGGGCTGGCCGAGGCGTTCGCCGCTTTCCCGCCCGGCTTCATGGCCGAAGGCCGCGAATTCCACGAACAGAAGGAACGCGACTGGAGCGGTTTCGGGGAAAGTCCCGCCGTGCATCAGGACAGCCCGGAGTACAAACCGGCTGGCGACAAGTAAGCCCATGCGCTACTTGCTCGACACCAACATCTGCGTCCACCTCATCCAGCGCCATCCGCCCGACCTGCTACGCCGCTTCCAGGAATTCGATTACGGCGATCTGGTGATCTCGGTCGTCACCCTTGCTGAATTGCGACACGGTGTCGAGCGCGACCCCGGCACCCAACGCGAAGCCGAACGCGCGTTGAATGATCTGCTGACTTATCTGCCCGTGCTGCCGGTCGACAACTCGGTAGCCGTGCAATACGGCGTTTTCGCCGCCGCCGTCCGCGACCGCCGCCGCGACGCGCTGGATCGGCTGATCGCCGCGCATGCCGCGAGCCTCGGCCTCACGCTTGTCACCAACAACGAAGCGGATTTCAGGGGTTACCCCGGCCTCGTTGTTGAAAACTGGGTGTGAGCCGCTCCATCGTCCAACTGATATCTATCCGCCGCCGGAGACCCCATGCGCACCGAAACCCCCGTCACGCTGTTTCTCAAGGACTACACCCCGCCCACCTGGCTGATCGACACGATCGATCTGCACGTGGCGATTTTCGAGGGCCACACCGAAGTCCGAACCCGTCTCGCCAGCCGGCGCAATCCAGCGGCTGTCGCCAGCCCACTGGTGCTGAACGGCGAAGCGCTGGAGTTGGTGAGCATTGCGCTCGACGGCACCACGCTCGACCCGGCGCGTTACGCCTGTGCCGATGATCTGCTGACGATCACCGCACCGCTACCCGATACGTTTCAACTCGAAACCGTGGTGCGCATTCACCCGGACAAGAACACCCAGCTCTCCGGGCTATACCGTTCGAAAGACGGCTATTTCACCCAGTGCGAGGCGGAAGGCTTCCGTCGTATCACCTTCTTCCCGGACCGGCCGGACGTGATGGCGACGTTCACCTGCACGGTGGAAGCTGACCGCGAGCGTTTTCCGCATCTGCTGTCTAACGGCAATCCCGTCGAAGCCGGCGCGTGCGCCGACGACGCGACGCGGCACTGGGCGCGCTGGGAAGACCCCTACGCCAAGCCCTGCTACCTGTTCGCGCTGGTCGCGGCCAAACTCGACGTGCTGGAAGACGCATTCACCACCGCCTCGGGGCGCAGCGTGCGGCTGGCGGTCTATGTAGAACCCGGCAAGCTCGACCAGTGCGGCCACGCGATGGCCGCGCTGAAAAAAGCCATGCGCTGGGACGAGCAGCGCTTCGGTCTGGAATACGACCTCGACCTGTACATGATCGTCGCCGTCGGCGACTTCAACATGGGGGCGATGGAAAACAAGGGCCTCAACATCTTCAACACGAAGTATGTTCTGGCGCGCCCGGACACTGCGACCGACGCCGACTACCAGGGCATCGACCGCGTGGTGGCGCACGAGTATTTCCACAACTGGACCGGCAACCGCGTCACCTGCCGCGACTGGTTCCAGTTGTCGCTCAAAGAGGGATTGACCGTGTTTCGCGACCAGGAATTCGGCGCCGACACGCATTCGCGCGCGGTCACGCGCATCCAGGAAGTACGCGGCCTGCGCATCGGCCAGTTCCCCGAAGACGCGGGACCGATGGCGCATCCGATCCGGCCGGCCTCCTACGCCGAGATCAACAACTTCTACACCGCCACCGTCTACAACAAGGGCGCGGAAGTCATCCGCATGATGCACACCCTGCTCGGGCGCGACGGCTTCCGGCGCGGCATGGATTTGTACTTTGAGCGCCACGACGGTCAGGCCGTCACCTGCGACGACTTCGTCGCGGCGATGCAGGACGCGAGTGGGGTTAATCTCGCGCAGTTCCGCCGCTGGTACGCGCGCGCCGGCACGCCGCGCCTGCATGCCACGGGCGCGTACGACGCCGCGACCAAACGCTACACGCTGACGCTCACCCAACACCTCGCGCCCACCGCCTACGAAAAGCGGCTGGCCGAATCGGGGCAGACCATCGTCGAGGGCGCACTGCATATTCCCGTTGCGCTCGGCCTCGTCCTGCCCGACGGCAGCGACGCACAGCTGAAACTCGCCGGCGAGGCCGAGGCATCCGGCACCACGCGCGTGCTGTCGCTGACCGAGCCCACGCAGACCTTCGTCTTCGAAGCCATTTCCGCCGCGCCCGTCGCCTCGCTGCTGCGCGACTTCTCCGCGCCGGTGCTGCTCGAACTAGAGCAGACCGACGCCGAACTCGCGCACCTGATGGCGGCTGACTCCGACGCCTTCAACCGCTGGGAAGCCGGGCAGCG
>JAGVEP010000513.1 GCA_020058145.1 Phycisphaerae bacterium
CAGCCGCCCGCCGTCAGCGACGAGCTGCCAGCCGAGCGCCTGGAGGCACCCCGCGCCGCCATCGACCGTGGCTGACCCGCCCACGCACAGCAGAATGCGCGTGCAGTCGAAGGCCACCGCCGCCGCGATAAGCTGCCCGCTGCCGTAGCTCGTCGTCCGCAGCGCGTTGCGTTCTTCGGGCATGAGCAACGCCAGTCCCGAGGCCTCAGCCATCTCGACGATCGCCGTGCGGTCCGCGGCGGACAACCACCAGGTGGCCGACCGCGGACGGTCGAGCGGGTCAACGACCTCCGTGCGACGTGCCGCGGCGCTCAAGGCTGCGGCTAGAATGCGTCCCGTGCCCTCGCCGCCGTCGCCCAGCGGACAACAATCGATTTTCGCGTCCGGCTGTGCGTCGCACACGCCAGAGGCCAATGCCGCGGCCACCGCCGACGCGTCAATTGCGTCCTTGAATTTGTCCGGGGCAATTAGAACTCGCACGCGCCGACCTGTTCTGGCTCATGGCCGACGGGGAAGCCGGCGGCTGCACCCTCAATCGACCACCGCCTCCGCCGCGTCACCGAGCGCCGGGCGCGAGACGATGATGCCGCGCTTGGAAGGCGCCCGCAGGAACGCGACCAGCCGCTGCCCGGGTGCGGTTTGGACCATCTGGGCAGCCTGCTCCAACGCATCCGGAAACGCCAGCCGCGAGCGATAGAGCTTCTGAAACACCTGGCGGATTTCGAGGCGCTCAGCGCTCGTGAAACCCGCCCGGCGCAGGCCCACCACGTTGGGGCCGACGACCTGATTGCGCTCGATCGCGGTCATGAACGGCGGGACATCCATGAACACGCGCGCCCCGCCGCCGAGCATGGCCAACTCGCCGATGCGGACGAACTGGTGCACCGCGCACCCGCTGACGAACGCCCGCGGGCCGATTTCCACATGGCCGGCGAGGGTGCCGGCGATCGTCGCGCCGTCGGCCACGATGCAGTTGTGCCCGACGTGGGCGGTACACATGATGAGGCACCGGCAGCCAATCACGGTCGTGCTACCCGGCATCGAGCCACGATGGACCGCCACGTGCTCGCGGATGACCGTCTCGTCGCCGACCTCCAGGTAGCTGGGCTCGCCCCGGTACTTGAAATCCTGCGGCAGGTGCCCGAGCACGGCGAAGGGGTGCACCTGGCACCGCGCGCCGAGCGTCGTGCCCTCCGCCACATACGCGTGGCCATAAAGCCGCGTGCCGGCGCCGATACGCACGCCGCGCTCGACGATGGCGTAGGGCCCGATGTCGGCCGTGGGGTCGATTTCGGCCGTTTTGTCGATGATGGCGGTCGGGTGAATAGGCATCGAGCGCGGATTGTAGTTCCCCAGACGCCGCGGCCACAAGGCGACGAAGTGTTGGTCACGCCGGCGGCGGGGCCGTTCACCAGGAGCACGCGGCCGACGAGCGCGCAAAGAAACAGCGGGGGAGCCGTACCCGTCGGGTCCGTCTCCTCCGCCGCATGTTTCGTTTCGCGAGGGCCTGCGGCAGAAGAGTGCCACACAGGCCGGCTCAGGCTGCTTGCAGCCGTGACGCGGGGGCGAGCCTAGTGCTTGTGCTCGTCCTTCTTGGGCTCTTCCTTCTTGGGCTCTTCCTTCTTCGCGTCGGGTTTCTTCTCGTCCTTCTTGGGCTCTTCCTTCTTCGGTTCTTCCTTCTTGGCGTCCGCCTTCTTCTCTTCCTTCTTGGGCTCTTCCTTCTTCGGCTCGGCCTTGGCTTCAGCCTTGATGGCGGCGCTGATCTGGTGGATCGTGCCGTTGCTGGCGGTCAGGCTCTTGGTCACGTTAATCGTGCCATTGATGGTGGCCTTGCCGTCCTTGTCCGCAATCTTGATGTCGGCGCCGTGGAGGGGCTTGGCTTCCTTGTCCTTCATGAGGTCAAGCTTCTTGGCGACCACATGGCCCTTGAGGAAGTCGGCCAGCTTGGCCTTGTTCTCCGGCTTCTTGAGCTCGTCGAGGTCCTTGCCCATCGCCTTGAAGGCCTCGTCGGTGGGCGCGAAGACGGTGATGTCCTTCTTCTTCAGCTCTTCCGTCAGGCCGGCCTGGATGACCAGCTCGGAGAAGGTCTTGAGACCAGCGGTAACCGCCGTCTCAATGATGTCCTTGCCGTTCTTCTTGGGCTCTTCGGCCTTCTTGGGCTCCTCCTTCTTGACTTCCTGCTTCGGCTCGGGCTTGGGCTCCTGCTTCGGCTTGTCCTGCGCGAAAGCCGAGGTGCCCAGCGCGATTGCCACTACGGGAAGCGCGACACCAAACAACCGGAACATGCGACCTGTCATTGCGTTACACTCCTTGCCTTTTCTTTCTGGGGGCGACCACACGCCCGGTTGGTCTACACCGACCGCACCGTCCGCCCCGCAGGCGAAGCCGCCTACTATATCAACGGCTGACATCATTTCAAGGGCGCCGTTAGTCGGGAAACGTAGATTCTTGCACTATGGGGACACGGTTGGACCCCCGCGAAGCCGTCGATCGGAACCCGCGCACCCGGTTTTAGGCCATCATAGTCTCATAATAACACATGTGCTTGTGTTTCGGTGCGTTTCTCCGAATCCGTGTCATGTGTGTGCGGAGTGAAATAAATCGTAAAAGACCGGGCGAATGGCGAGCGTTGATTCTGGTTGCTTTCGACGCTTGTTGTCGCGGCGCGCGGGTGATTCCGGCGCGGCAGTGCGGACGGCGTGGTGCCGACTGGAGCGGTTCAGTGCGCGGCCGGCTGGGGGTGGGCTCAGGGTTTTCCCGAATGTTGCGTGCGGAGGCGCGGAATAACCGTTGACTTCGCCGCGCGGAAGCGGTATAGGTAGCAGTAGGCGGAGAGCTAAGACGTGCGGGATCGAAATTGGGCGGATCTGTTCCCGCCGTCACGTCTGCAGAAAAGGGCTTTGGGCAGCGAACAGGATGGAGTTCAGAACGAGGCCAAGCGCACGTCGAGTCCCAGAGCGCTCAGCGCTTGGCAGCAAGCGTGAACGCCGCGCGGCGGCTGGCCACCGGGATGGAAGTTCGCGGTGGCGGGCGTTGCGCCGCGTTCGAAGTGCGTGAGAAATGTGGAGAGATGAGGCAGGAGAACGTCGCAGCAGGGCTCAGAGCTTTCATTTCGGCTGAGTATCTGCGCCGCTAATCCGGCGGAGGAGAGGTCTTCCATGGAGCTCGGATTTCGAGCCGTGGGATGGGTTTGGACAGGACGGGGGCGGGTCGCGCGCCGGCGGCGCGCAGCGGGCAGGACTCCAACAAGATGTGGAGGAGGCGGGTCATGAACACAACAAATCGTGCTTGGCTGGTCGGCCTGGTGGGCATTCTGGGTACGGTCGCGACGCAAGCCAGCGTCGTTCCGCTGAGTTTGCCGGAGCTGGCGGACCGTTGCGAGCACGCGGTAGTCGGGACGGTGGTCGCCGTCGATTCATATTGGAACGCGGAGGGGTCGCAGATTCTCACCGACATCAAGATTCAGGTAGACACGGATTTTAGGGGCAATATCGACGATCCGGGCGGAGTCCTGACGCTGACCGAGCTCGGGGGCACGGTCGGCGAGACCACGATGCTCGTGTCCGACACGCCGTCGTTCAACGTCGGCGAAGAGGTGCTCGTCTTTACGGAACGGGTCCCGGATGGCCGCCTGATCGTACTCGGGCGGGATCAGGCCAAGTTCACGCTGACGCCGGCCCCCGGGATCGAGTTGGATGCCTCCGGCAACCGGATCGACACGGGGGAGGTCGCCGAGCAAGGCTCGATCACCCTCGTCGAGCCGGGCCGTGATCTGGTGACGCAGGTGTGGGGGCTGATGGTGGAGCGCGGGTTCACGCCCGCTGCCCGAGCAGAGATCAACTTCGACGAGGTTTCCGCTGAGGCTACGGAGGAGGGGGATGCTGCGGCGGTTGCGCAGGCAGCCATGTACGCAGAGATGTCCCCCCAGAACTGGGGGCCAGGAGGGCTGTATGCGGAGCGGAACCCGCTGGACGAGTTGACGATCCACCGCGACGCGTTCTCGAAGCATTTTGCGAACCCGGATGCCACGAGCACGGCCATTATTACCCAGACGCCGATGCACTATCAGGACGAGCAGGGCTTGTGGAAAGAGATTCGCACGGACATCCGACCGAATCCCGACGGCAAGCAGGGAGGGCATCCGTACGCGATCCTCGAAAACCGCTATCAACTCTACTTCGGCGCCTCGCTCGACGACGGCTACGTGATACGTCTCTCGGAAGGCGACCTCCTGCTGGGCCTGGGCGCTGAGATGCGCCTGCTGGCGGCCGACGGCAGCGTACTGCGCTCGACGCCGCGCGCGCCCGCTACGGGTATCGTTGCGGATAACACGATGACGTTCCCCGACACGTACCCCTCGGCGAGCGACCGCCTGGTGGTGCGCCGAATCGGGGTCGATCACGACATCGTGCTGAACGAAAGGCCAAATTTATCGGGCCTTGACCAGCAGACCACCGCCATTGCCTACCGCGAGCTCGTGCGCTTGCCCGCGGGCTGGCGGGTGGCCCCGAAGGCAGAGCTAGCCTGCGAATCCTGCGGGCCGGAAGTCAACGGCGGGCTGGTGGTTCTCGATTCCGCGGGAAACCAGGTGGCCGAGTTCAAGACACCGTTCATACGTGAAGCGGTGACGCGCGAAATCCCGCACGAAGATGCGGTGAAGGGCGTGTGTACCGAGTACAAGGTCGAGTCGGTCACGGGCTCGTATCGCTTGGAGCCGGCCGAGGGCGGCGTGTACGTCGAAACGCTGGTTCCGCTGGACTGGTTGACGGCTCCAGATCGCATCTATCCGGTCATTGTGGACCCGACCGTGAACTGCTATCCGAGCGCGGTCGCCGGTTGGACGGGGTTCTCGTACGCCTCCGCCACCTGCTACTGCGGGGACAGCTTCTGCGGTGACAATGTCCGTTGGCGAAGTATCACCGTCCGCAAGGGCTGGATGTACTTCGACACCGCCTCGGTGCCCGACGGATCGACGATCACTGACACGGTGGTGTATTACAACATATGGGAGAACAACTGCCCCTATTACTATCTCCGCGCGATGGCCACGTTCACGACTGCGTGCAGCACCCTATGGACGTACGAGACGACCGGTACAATCTACAAGAACCACAACGCTTGCCCAGCCAACGGCTGGAATAATGATGACCTTGGCACGACCGCGGACGCAGACCTGCAAGCGCGGTTGACCAGCAACTACTTCGGCGTCGCTTTTGACGAGTACGAGACTTCCGACTACTACGCCACGGCCTATGGCTACTACGGCACCCTCGACCCGTATGTCGCGGTAACGTACACTAGCACAGTCTTACCAGGCGAGAACTGCTCCAGTCCGCAGAACCTGGCGGGCCTGACCAGCCCCTACAGCGGGACCACCGTCGGCTACGCAAACGATTTCACGTTGACCTGCGGCGGAGGCTCAGCCCCGGATCGCATCTTCTATTACGACCTCCCGAATTATTACGCAATTGATATCTGGCAATCCGCGAACAACTACGACTCGGTACACGAGACCCGCTACGGCTCCACGTGCCCAGGTGGGACACTGATTGCTTGCACGGACGACGATGACTACACGCACCACACCTGGACGAACACCACGGGCGCGACGCAGCGGGTGTGGTTCATTCTGGATGGTTACAGCACTTACTCGGGTACGTTTACGCTCAACTGGACGGTCACGGCGGCCGGCCCGAACATCACGGGCGTGTCGCCGGGCAGCGCGCCGGCGGGCGTCGGCAGTGCCGGGCCGTCCGGCAGTCTGGTCACGATCACCGGAACCAACTTCGGCTCCTCAAAGCTGAGCACGGACCACATGGTGTTCTGGCAAAACACCACCAACTACCTTTACAACGACACTTACATCGTTTCCTGGAACAATACGACGATCACGTGCTACGTACCGGCGGGATGCAGTTCCAAGGACTGCGCCGTCTACAAGAACGGCACCTGGTCCAATTTCTACACGTTCACCGTCACGTTTTCGTTCTGGTATCGCTGGCAGAACCAGTCGCTGATGCCGGTCGTGTATTACATCGCCGACAACACCGCGGCCGACCGGATCACGCCGGCCCGGGCGGGCATCCAGACCTGGGAAAACGTCGCCAACACCTACTTGGACCATAGCTATCGCGGCACAACGACGCGCCGGGCCACGGTCCAGGACGGCTACAACGTCATCTCCTGGAACAACCCCTTCAGCGGGGGCACAACCACGATCGCCATCACGACGATCTGGCTGACGGGCGGATTCATCACCGAAACCGACATGGAGTGCAACGCCGCGAACTTCACCTGGACGGTGGGCGGTATTGTGCCTAACCAGGTGGACGTTCAAAACCTGGTCACGCACGAGGGCGGACACGGCTGGTGCGGCCTGAACGACATGTACGGCACGCCGGACAGCGAAAAGACGATGTTCGGCACGCTGGACGTGACCACCGGGGAGATCAAGAAACGCGACCTCGACGCCACCGACATCGCCGGTACGCAGTGGATCTACCCCCAAACCACCGCGTTCGCGAACGACGGCTGTGCGTCCGCCGTCAACATCGCTGCGTTGCCGGGTTACGGCTCCGGCAAGAACTCTTCCCCGTACGCGACCGACGACTACACCGGCAGCACGTGCGACGGACCGTACAAGAACCTTTGGTGGAAGGTCACGGGCACGGGCAACCAGATGATCGCGACCACCTGTAGCCTGAACACGAATTTTGACACTGAAATCGCGGTGTACGATGCGTGCGGCGGGACTCAGGTCGGCTGCAATGACGACGACAACTCGTACTGCACGATCGTCGGCAACAGCTCCACGGTGAAGTGGTGCTCGGTCTCCGGTCAGGTCTACTACATTTCCGTCGGGAGTTACTACTCCGGCGGCAGTACCGGCTCCTTCGAGCTACAGGTCCTGGCGGGTGAGACGACCCCGGCGACGCCAACGGGAGCAGCGGCCAATCCGACCGCAGTCTGTCCGGGCGGTTCGACCAGCTTGAGCTGCAGCGCGCCGGGCGCTGGAGCCGTCGACTGGTACGCCGGCAGTTGCGGCGGGACGTACGTCGGCACCGGCAATCCGCTGAGCGTCAACGTGAGCGCCGAAACGACCTACTACGCGCGGGCCAAGAACACGACCACGGGCTGCTACAGTCCGGGTTGCACCAGCGTGACGGTGACGGTGAACCCGCTGCCGACGGCCCCGACGGGCGCGTCCGTGGACCGCGACAACTTCTGCGCCGATGACTCCGGAAATATCAGCTTGTCCGCGACGGCTGGCTCCGGCACAACGCTGCGGTGGCTGACGGGCGGTTGCAGCGGAACCAGCATTGGAACGGGCAGCCCGCTGGTCATTGCGTCCCCGACGGAGACGACGACGTATTACGCCCGCTGGGAGAATACCTGCGGCGTGTCGTCGTGTGCATCGGTCATAGTCACCGTGCGACCGCCGCCGACAAATGATGTCTGCGCCAATGCGGCCGCGCTCACGATCGGCACGCCCGTCAGCGGCGACACAAGCGCCTGCGCCACGACGGACAGCGCACCGACTTGCGTCACCGGAATCTCGGCACCTGGGGTGTGGTATTCGGTCACCGGCACCGGCCACCAGATGACGGCCTCACTGTGCGGCGGCGCCACGTGGGATACGAAACTGAACGTGTACACGGACGGCTGCGGCACGCTGACCTGCGTGACGGGCAACGACGACTACTGCGGCTGGCAATCGCAAGTTTCGTGGTGCTCGACCCTCGGGCAGACGTATCTCATCCTGGTTCAGGGCTTCGGCGGCTACACCGGTTCGTTTACGCTCACCCTGAGTGAGACCGCTGCCCCAACCGCCCCGACCAGTGCCTATGCGACCGAGAACCCGGCGTGCCCCGGAAACAGTATCTACCTCAACGCCACCGGCGGCTCGGGCGGCACGCTCACGTGGTACGCCGGCGGCTGCGGCAGCGGCTCGGCCATCGGTACAGGTTCCCAGATCGGGATCATCGTTCCGTCGTCTGAGACGACCTACTACGTTCGTACTCAAGGCCCGTGTGAGGTGTCGAGCTGCGCCTCAGTGACGTTGGCAATCCACCCGCCGTCCGTCGCCCCGACCGGGGCCTCGGCCGACCCGAGCACCGCGTGCCAGGGCAACCCGGTGACGCTAACCGCGATCGGCGGCTCCGGCGGCACAATCCGGTGGTATGCCGGCCTGTGTGCCGGCTCGGCGATCGGCAGCGGTCCGTCGCTGGTCATCTCGGCACCTCCCGAGACGACGACCTACTACGCACGAGTCGAGGGCCCCTGCGGCATGTCGTCCTGCGTCTCGACCGTACTCACCATCAGTCCCGCGGTCGTCATACCCGATAGCGTGTCGGCTGACCCCAACCCCGCCTGTGTGGGCCAAAATGTGACCCTGACCGCCGCCGGCGGCGCCGGTGGCACCCTGACCTGGTACGCGGGCGGCTGCGCCAGCGGCTCGCC
>JAGVEP010000248.1 GCA_020058145.1 Phycisphaerae bacterium
AGCCCCACGCGCCAGCGTGGGGGTTTCCGCGGAGCGCGCTGCGCGGACCCCAGGCTCGCGCCTGAGGCTCGGACAGCGAACTTTCCGCCACAGCCTTGGACTACGCCCCTCGCCGTCATGCGCTGCGTGCGGCGCGCTTGACGCTGTGCGCGGGGCGCTCTAAAGTCAGAACCTCAATGGGTTTGGCCCGAATCGCGCTCAAACGCTCAGTGGTATGGCGTAGCGGCAGCTCGTCGGCGGAATCAGTACCGGCAGGTAGCCAGTTGCACGAATTGAGTCGCGCGATTGGGATGCACAAGACGTCGGTGTGCGGATGACGAAGCGTCGCCCAGATTCGCAGGACGACGAGCAAGGTGAAAAAGAACGTCTGCCGCTAAACTGGGTTCGCATGTACGCTCTGGTGCTCGAATTCCTCGCGTACCTGGCGATCTTCGGCTATGCGGGCTGGCGGCTCGACGAACGGCGTGGCTGGCAGCCTTGGGGGCTGCTCAGCGGCTTGATTGTCGGAATGACGATCGGGCTGTACCGCCTGATCCGCGAGGGTCAGCGACTCCGCTTGCTGTGAGGCAGTGCAACCGAGCCCGGTTGCGCGGATTCCGTGCTTGAGAGGCGATGAAATACGCGGTGATCCAGGTAGCCATCCTCGTGGCGGTCGTGGCCGGGCTGGCGGCCGTCGGCCAGCCCGCGGTCGCGCGCCGCTGGGGGCTCGACGGCGTAGCGTCGCTCCACGCGGCTGCCCTTATTTCCCTGGTCGCCGCAGTTCTGGCTGCGGTACCGCTTGGCCTCGCTGCGACGTACTGGCGAAAATCTGCGCCGCAGGTAGCATTCGCGGGCACAGCGATCCGGCTGCTGGGCACGGCGGGCCTGGGGCTGGGGTACCAGGCCTGGTCCGACCCGCACCGCGTCGCGTTTCTGAGCTGTCTGCTGGCGTTCTATCTTGTCCTGCTGGCGGTCGAGACGGTCATGATTATCGTCATTGTGCGGCGGGCGCTGGCCAAACCCGCCTCGAAGATCGAGTGAGGTTGCGGTAGTGATCCTGGCAGCCCATGATCCCGTCGAGCACGTTCTGCCGCACGCCTTCTTTCGGCTGAGCTCATCCAATCTCAATTGCGGGCAAGACAGCGTGCCACTGCTCGGGTTTCCGCTCAGCACGGAATTCTGGTTCACGAACCACCTGCTGATGACGCTCGTGGCGGCGGGGCTGTGCCTGCTCATCTTTCCGCGGCTCGCGCGGGCCTACGTCGGAGGCATCGTCGAGCCCGGCTCCCCGCCGCGCGGGAAGTTCATGAACTTGTTCGAGTCGATGCTGCAGTTCATCCGCGAGGAAGTGGCGCGGCCGGTGTTGAAGCACCGCACGGACGCGTTCATGCCCTTCCTGTGGACGCTGTTTTTCTTCATCCTCTTTTGCAATCTGCTCGGGATGGTGCCCCTGGCGGACATCGTTCGCTTGCTGACGTTCGGCAA
The DNA here is from genome assembly GCA_020058145.1 of Phycisphaerae bacterium. Classification (GTDB taxonomy): domain Bacteria; phylum Planctomycetota; class Phycisphaerae; order UBA1845; family Fen-1342; genus JAGVEP01. Next base: position 1,465 of record JAGVEP010000248.1, read on the forward strand.
CCTCGTGGACGTCGGCGGAACGGCGACCGGGAATCTGGCGGTGACGGGCGGACTCGCGATCTGCGCCTTTCTGATGATCCACGTCAGCGGCGTCCGCGAGGTTTACAGCGCGCTCCGCGCGGGGACGTACGGGCACCACGGGCATGACGAAGCGGGCGAACACGGGGCGACGGCACGCGCACACGCCGCGCCGCTGGGCCTGAGTCCAACCGCGGCGGCACTGGGGGCCGTGCCCTTGTATCTGTGGAACTTCGCGCCGCACGTTTTTCGTCCGGCGCCGGGCGCCGGCCTGGGGGCAGCGTTGGCCCTCCACGTGCTGGATTTGCTGATGTGGCTGCTGTTGCTCGTGTTGGAGTTCATCGGCGCGGTCATCAAGCCGTTTGCGCTGATGATTCGTCTTTTCGCGAACATGATTGCCGGGCACATCGTGCTGGGGTCGATTCTGTTGCTGATCTTCACGGCGCAGAGCGTGATGCTGGGCTACACGATCGGCGTCATCAGCACGCTCGGGTGTGTGGCGCTGAGTTGCCTGGAGCTGTTTGTCGCGTTCTTGCAGGCGTATATCTTTGTGTTCTTGACGACACTGTTCATCAGCATGTCGGTCGCGCCAGAGCATTGACCGGCCGGACGAGTAGGCGGAACCGACGCGGTGGGCGGTGCCCGCCGTGCGAGAAACGCGGAATGGTGTGATTCGTTGGACGTAGATCCATGAGGAGAATTTGGACATGCTAGGACTGCTCGCAGAAACGGCCCCGCTTTTCAGCAACGCCGGCCTTCAGGGCCTGGGCGCTGGCCTGGGCGCGGGTTTGGTGTGCATCGGTGCCGCGCGCGGCATCGGGCAGCTCGCGGCCAGCTCGGTCGAGTCGATGGCCCGGCAGCCCGAGGTCAAGGGCAATGTGTTCGTCGCGATGATCATCGCCGCGGCGCTCATCGAGGGCTTCACGTTCTTCGCGCTGGTCATTTGCAACGGCATAGTACCCAAGGTCGCGGGCTGAAAGAGCGAGCGATGCGAAATTCACTCGTACGAGTGGCCCTGGTGGTCGCGAGTCTCGCGTTGCCGCTCGTCTGCGCTGCCCAGGAACATGCTGTTGGCGGCGGGCAGAACGAACACCGCGAAGCCGCCAAGCCCGCGCTGCTGACCTTCGACCCCGGGGCCGCGGTCTGGTCGATCGTCGTGTTCGTGGTCCTGCTGCTGCTCCTACGCTGGACCGCGTGGGGGCCGATCTTGCGCGTCCTCAACGATCGCGAACAGTTCATTCGCAAGTCGATTGACGACGCCAAGCAGGAACGTGAGCAGGCCAGCAGGCTGCTGCACGACTATGAAGCCCAGCTTGCGAAGGCCCGCGAAGAAGCCAGCGCGGTCGTCGCTGAAGGGCGGCGCGACGCCGAAGTGGTGAAAAGCCGCCTGAAAGAGGAAGCCCGCAAAGAGGGCGAGGACCTGATCGCGCGCGCCAAACGCGAGATCCAGCTCGCCACGGACTCGGCCCGCAAAGAGCTGCACGACGAGGTGTCCGAATTGGCCGTCCGTGTGGCGGCCGGCATCTTTAAGAAGCAGCTCACGCCGGCGGATCACAAGGATTTGGTGGCCCAGTCGCTCAAGGAAATGCAGGCGGCGGGCAAAGTGAAGATGAACTGAGGTAACGGCCGGGCGCTGTCCCGGCCGGTGTAGCGGCCGACCCCCGTGTCGGCCGTAGATGACCGGAAACGGTTCGACCCCTCCCCAACCCCTCCCCGGACGGGTTGGAGGACGCCGCGGCGGCCAGTAACCACCGCACCAAGGCCTATGGCACAGAATCTTGAAGACAGCCTCGACGTTGCCGCGGTGTACGCGACCGCTTTGTACACGCTGGCCGCGGAAAAGGGCGTGGTCGACGCCGTCCGCAGCGAGTTAGAAGAGCTGGTCCGGCAGTCCGACGTGAACCCCGCCTTCGCGGCATTTCTGTCGTCCGCCGCGGTGGATGACGACGACCGCGAGCGGAGCCTCGAAAAGATGTTCCGCGGCCGGTTGAGCGACCTCGTGCTGGACACACTCCAGGTGATGAATCGGCACGGACGCGCGGGCCTGCTCGCGGCTCTGTTGCGCACACTGGTCCTGCGAATCGAGGTGGCACGCGGGCAGATCGAAGCGACGGCCACCAGCGTGGCAGCGTTGACCGCACAAGAGCAGGCCGAGGTCTTGCGCGTGGCCGCGGCCCTGTCCGGGCAGCAGCCGCTGATCGAGTACCGCGTCGACCCGGCCATTTTGGGCGGGCTCGTGCTGCAGATCGGCGGATGGCGCTATGACCATTCGCTGCGGCGGCAGCTCGCGGGCCTGCAGGGACGGCTGCTGGAGCGCGTAGCGAGTGGCTAGCCGTAGGGTGGGCATTGCCCACCAGCCGGACATGGTGGGCGGTGCCCACCCTACCAAGCTGAGACATGGTGGGCGGTGCCCACCCTACCGAGCTGAGAGCTATCCATGAAATTCCAGGCAGACGAAATCGCCAGTGTCATCCAGCAGGAAATCAGCCAGTACCGCTCGGCCCTCGACGTGGCCGAGGTCGGGCGCGTGCTGGAGGTCGGCGATGGCGTGGCCCGCATTTTCGGCCTGTCCGGCGCGATGGCCAGCGAGATGCTCGAATTCGGGAACGGCGCGGTCGGCCTCGTCTTCAACCTCGAAGCGAACTCCATCGGCGCCGTCGTCCTCGGGGATTACCTGGGCATCAAAGAGGGCGACGAGGTGCGCACCACGGGCCGCCTGCTCAGCGTGCCCGTCGGCCAGCCGCTGGTCGGCCGCGTCGTCGACCCGCTGGGC
>JAGVEP010000113.1 GCA_020058145.1 Phycisphaerae bacterium
CGCGCTGCGGCGCGGCGGCCGAGACGGCGCAGCAGGGACGCGCCCGCGACGCGGAGGTTGGCACTTGGTGATGGGGGGCGTGATCCTGGCGGCGCTGCTGCCCTGCTTTGTGATTGCCGTGTACCCGGCGGTCGCCTGGGACGCGGACACCTACCACCTCACGCTTCCGAAGCTCTACCTTGAACACGGGGGGTTTCGGGACGTTCCGTTCAATGTGTACTCGAACTGGCCACTCAATGTGGAGCTGCTCTTCACGGCGGGCATGTTGGCGAAGGATTACATTCTGGCCACACTTGTGCACTTTGGCTTTGGCCTGCTGACGCTCTATGCGATTTACGTCGGTGGGCGTGAGTTCCACTGCTCCGCGGCCGGGTGGGTGGCTGCCGTCCTGTTCCTCGCCAATAAGATCGTCGTCGATGAAACCGTAATCGCGTACGTCGACGTAGCCTGCGCCTTCTTCTTCCTGGCCGGCTTGTTATTCATGCTCCGCGCGCTCGACAGCGGTGAGGATCGCAAGTCCGCGCTGCTCATGGCCGGGCTCTGTGGCGGCCTACTGGCCGGCGCCAAAGTGACCGGCTTCGTGGGGGCGGCCTTGTTGGGCATCCTCTACCTCGTGTGGCTTTTGCTCCGGCGGCCGAGCGCGCTTCGCGCGGACCTGCGCGTCCTGCTGGCCTGTTTCGCGCTCCCGGCCTTTGTGCTCTGGGTCCCCTGGCTCATCAAGGCGGCCTGGTACACTCGCAATCCGGTTTACCCGTTTCTGTACCAGTGGTTCGGGGGCTCCGATTGGAGTGCGGCGCTCGGCAGCCAATTCACGGCTTGGCAGCTCTCGATCGGGATGGGTCGGACGCCGGTGGACTATCTGCTGCTGCCCGTGCGCGTGATTCTCCAGGGCGGACAAGGCTTCGAGCACTTCGATGGAACGATTAGCGCGTTTTGGATCGTCCTGCTGCCAGTGTCGTTGGTTTTCGGGCTGGGTAACCGGTTCGCACGGCGATGCTTGGGTGCCGCTGGGCTCTATTTCATCTTCTGGGCGCTCACCTCGCAGCAGATACGGTTTCTCATCCCCGTACTGCCGCCGCTGGCCATCGCCGCGGCGGTGACGCTGATTGACCTGGTCGAGCGAATACCGTGGCGGAGGGTCCGCGCGACGGCGCTGTCGCTGACGCTGCTCGCGGCACTCGGGGTTCTGGCTTACGGACACATCTCATACTTCCAAGAGGGGCTCGAATTGTTCCGCCGTTACCAGACGCCGCGGGAAGCCTGGTGGGAAGCCGATCTCGATCCGGTTTACGCCTTCGTGCGGCGCGAGTTGCCAGCGGACGCGCGGCTGCTGTGCCTCCATACGAACCGTGGGTTCTACCTGGATCGGGAGTATCTGGCCGACAGTTTTTTCGACGCGTCGCAGATCACCGACTGGCTGCATTCCGCGACGAGTGTGACCGAGCTGCGCAAGCGACTTGCCCAACGGGATATTACGCATGTGCTGATCTTCCCATTCAAGTTCGGTGACCCGTATCACACGACGTTGCTGAGACTGCTGCAGGATCAAAACCAACTGCAGTTGGTCTTCCGGGACGATCGCTTTGCAGTCTATGCACTACGCCCTACATCCGCGCTTTCGAACGTGCAGCGCCCGCGGCCCGCTGAGCAGGGCAGCCGTAGCGACCGTAACAGCACTCTTGAATCAGGCAACGGGTAACCGCAGTCTCGATGACGGCTCCGAGCGGACCACCCAGGACGTACCGTAGAGCAACCCTGCCGCCTTGCCACCTCAGCGCAGGGCTACCTGTCATTCTGCGGCGCGGCCGCGGAGTCGTGCTGCCTCTTGATCCTCGTCTTGCGAACTGGCTTTCGCCTCCGGACCGGCAGCAGACGGGTCTCTTGCTCCCGCCAAAACGCCAGTTCCAGGTCACTGCTCATGCCCCTGGTCGCTTCGTAGACGGCCGCCGCTCCCTTGCGCTTCATCGCCACGCAATCAAATCGTTTCTTCGTTGAGCACATCTACAACTCCGGCCCGCCGTCGTACTGGCCGTACACGCCCTTGAGCGTCTCCATCATCTCGCCGACGGTTGCGAGCGCTTCGGCGGCGTCGATCCGGTGCGACATCGTGTTCAGCGCGGCGATCGCGGCGCCGCTCAGAACGGAGTGGAACCCTCACCTAGCCGGCAACGCGGAACACGCGGTCAGCCAAGGGCGACCCCAAGAAGCCGCGTAAGCGTGCCAAGAGGGCGGCGTGCATATCCCGCACCCCTTCCTCGGGCAGCGCCACGACCACGCCGATTTCTGCGTAGCTCTTGCGCTCGTAGTAGTACAGAGCCAGCAGCAACCGCTCGACGGGCGACAACTGCGTGCGCACGAACTCCGTGATGCGCAGACGCTCTGCATCCGCGACATGTCGGGACTGCAAGAGCTTGTTAAAGTTCTCGGCAGCCGTCGCGGCGCGAAATTCCCGGATCGCATCGCCGGCAGAGACCGTTCCATCGCCGATGGCGCGCAGGGTTCGCAGCAACCGGAGCTCAATCATCATCTCGTCGGACGAGTACTGCGCGCGTACGCACACCTCCAGTTCGCGGAACTGCGTGGCCGACACGCCCGCCTGCGTGGCGATTTGGGGCAGATCGTACAGGGCGTCCATAGTTCACTCGACTTCCGGGGGCGCCAGGATTTCCACCTGCTCGTAGCCCTGCTCTAAGTTTATCAGGTTAACGCGGGCCCGGCGCGTGCGGGCATCTTGGCACCTCCGGGGCTACAACTCCGGACCGCCATCGTACTGCCCGTACACGCCTTTGAGCGTGTCCATCATCTCGCCGACGGTCGCCAGGGCCTCTGCCGCGTCGATCAGCGCCGGCATGACGTTCTGGCCTTCGTGTGCATCCTGACGCAAGCGCGCCAGGGCCACCTTGTGCCGCTGCTGGTCCCGCCGGGCCTTGAGGTCCCGCACCCGCGCGACTTGCTCACGCTCCACCGACGCGTCGATCTTCAGCGTCGGAATCCGCTCGAAATCGTGCTCCACGTACTTGTTCACGCCGATCATGATCCGCTCGCCACGGTCGAACTCGGCGCCATAACGTGCCGACGAGTCCGCAATCGCCCGCCGGAAGTAGCCCGCCTCGGTCGCGGGCAGCACACCGCCATAGGTGTTGTAGATATGGTCGATCAACTCCTGGCCGCGCCGCTGCACGTCCGAGGTGAGCCGCTCGACGAAATAGCTCCCGCCGAGCGGATCGACCGTCCGCGTCACGCCGGTTTCGTCGGCGATGATCTGCTGTGTGCGGAGCGCGATTTTGACTGCGTTTTCCGTGGGTAGCGCCAGCGTCTCGTCCATGCTGTTGGTGTGCAGCGACTGCGTGCCGCCGAGCACCGCCGCCAGGGCCTGGTACGCGACGCGGATGATGTTCACCATCGGCTGCTGCTCGGTGAGCGACACGCCGGCGGTCTGGCAGTGGCAGCGCAGCCACCAGCTCCGCTCCTTCTTCGCGTGGAAGCGGTCGCGCATGATGTGGGCCCACATCCGCCGGGCCGCACGGAGCTTCGCGATTTCCTCGAAAAATTCGTTGTGCACGTCCCAGAAGAAACTCAGCCGCTGGGCGAAGGCGTCAAGTTTGAGGCCGCGCTTCAGCGCTTCCTCGACGTAGCACATCCCGTCGGCGATGGTGAACGCCAGTTCCTGCGGGGCGGTTGCGCCGGCTTCGCGGATGTGGTAGCCGCTGATGCTGACCGTGTTCCACTGCGGCATGTGCTGGGTGCAATACTCGATGGTGTCGATCACGAGCTTGACGCTCGGGCCGGGCGGAAACACGAACTCGTTCTGGGCGTGGAACTCCTTGAGGATGTCGTTTTGCAGGGTGCCGCGGAGCTTGTCGAGCCCGACGCCCTCCGAGCGCGCCACGCAGATGTAGAACGCGAGCAGGATCGCCGCCGGCGCGTTGATCGTCATGCTCGTGCTGACCTCGCCGACGTTGATCCCGTCGAACAGCACCTTCATGTCCTCGAGCGAGGAGACCGCCACGCCGCACTTGCCCACCTCGCCCAGCGCGAGCGGGTCGTCGGAGTCGCGGCCCATGAGGGTGGGTAGGTCGAAGGCGGTGGAGAGCCCGGTCTGGCCCTTTCCCAGCAGGTACTTGAAGCGTTCGTTTGTTTGCCGCGCGCTGCCGAAGCCGGCGAATTGCCGCATGGTCCAGACGCGCTGGCTGTACATGTCGGCGTGCATCCCGCGGGTGAACGGGAAACGCCCCGGCTGGCCGATGTCATGGAGGAACTCGATCCCGCCGAGGTCCTCGGGCCCGTAGACCCGTTTGATCGGCAGGCCGGACAGCGTGGTGGGTTCGCCGCTCGACGACTGGCCGGGCACGGCTTCACGGGGTTTCGGTGCGCCACGGGAACCGACTTTGCAAGTCATGCATCCTCTCCAGACTCGTCAGGGGCGGCGTCCGGACCGCGGAAGATATCCGGCGACCGCGCGATCCAATTCTATCCGAAATCCGGCCCATCTGCGACGTGGCGTCCCGTGCGACAGCGGTGACGAACCAAGTGCCGAGGTCGGCGGCCGGCGGTTGCTGCGCCGGGGGAGCGGCCGGTGTGCGCAGGGATATAGGGGGCTGAGACGGGTGGA
>JAGVEP010000104.1 GCA_020058145.1 Phycisphaerae bacterium
CCTCTCCGGTTCGCCGTCCGGCTTCCCGAACTGCGCCACCGGTAACGCGGACTGCAACCAGGACGGCGTCGTCGACTTCAACGACATCAACCTGTTCGTTTGCCTGGTCACCGGCGACTGCCCGCCGACGATCGGCACCATCCTCCCGCTCGGCTCGACCTGTGCGGATTGCCCGTACGTGATCTGCGCGCCGGTCTACGCGCGCAGCACGCCGGAAGGCGAGCCGTGCTACACCGACACCAACGGCGGCTGCAACAGCATCCCGCCGATTTTCGGCGCCATCGCCTGCGGCGAGACGATTTGCGGCACGAGTTGGTACGACGGAGCTGCGCGCGACACCGACTGGTTCCAGATTGACGTGCTGGGCGACACGCTCCTCACGGTCACCGCCGAAGCCGGGTTCGATCTCCAGCTCCTGCTGATTACCTACCCCACTCTACCCTGCGGCGGCACCGTCCTGATCTACGATTTTGCTCAGGTGCCGGCGCACGCGATTGCCACGATGACCGACTGCGTCCCGGCGGGCACCTACTACCTCTGGGTTGGCCCGATGACGACCAGCACGTTCGTCTGCCTCGAAGGTTTCAACCAGTACCGCGTGACGCTGGCGTGCGAGCCGTGCGTCGTCCCGCTGGGCGCCTGCTGCTTCGACTGCGGCGTGTGCGAGGACAATCACAGCGAAGTGAGCTGCCTGCTCGCGGGCGGCCTGGCGTTCTTCCCCGGAGTCGCTTGCAGCTCCAACCCCTGCAACGCCCAGCCGGCGGGTGATGTGTGCTGCAACGCGTTCCCGGTCGGCGCGATTCCGTTTGAAGCCCAGGGCACTACCGTTGGCTTCACCGACGACTACGACTACGCGTGCCCGTACACCGGCTCCACCGCGCCGGATGTCGTGTATGTTTACACGCCGGAGCTCGACATCTGTGTCGACCTCAGCCTGTGCCTCGGCACCGGCCCCAACTACACGGACTACGACTCGAAGCTGTACGTCTATGCGGGTGTTTGCAGCGGCATTCCGATCGCGTGCAACGATGACGCGTGCAGCTCGCCGCTGTACAGCACTTATGTCTCGGAACTGCCCGGCCTTATGCTGACGGGCGGCACCACTTACTACATCGTTGTGGACGGCTACGCCGCCAGCGCCGGCAACTACGACCTGACGATTGCGCCGTGCCCGATCAGCGCCTGCTGCGTCGGCTTGAATTGCATCGGCGACATGTCGGCCGCCGACTGCGCTCTCCAGTCTGGCGTCTGGTACCCGGGCGAGACCTGCGCGACCTTCGTCTGCCCGGCTGGGCCGCCGCCGAATGATCTGTGTGCGAATGCGCAGCTCGCCGGGTGTACGCCCGTCGCCGGCAGCACCATCAACGCGACGCTTGACTGCCCCGGCGTTCTTGACTGGAACGCGGTTTGGTACAAGGTGGACCTGCCGTACGCCGCCAACAACATCAAGGCGACGTATTGCGGCTCAATTGCCATTCCGACCGTCGGCGTCGTCTACTATGACATGTGCGACGACTGCCCGAACTACCACCTGTACAACAGCGTCACCTGGAACACCTGCTCGGCCGGTGGTACTTCCGGCGCCGAGGTGTACTGGAACAACGTTACTGGTCCGCGGCAGATCTGGATCCCGGTCTACCTTGGCGCCACCGCGATGGATTTCACGGCCAGCTTCTGCGTGACCGTGTATAATCCGTGCGTGATCACGTGCCCGCCGGGCGGCATCCCTGAGGGCGAGCCGTGTAGGACGCCGCCGAGCGCCCCCGACGTTACCAACGGCGGCTGCAATAGAGTCCCGTATACGTTCGGCCCCATCGCTTGCGGCCAGACGATTTGCGGCACGAGCTACCGCGGTCTCGATCCCAACGGCGTAACTTATCGCGACACCGACTGGTACATGCTCACCGGCCTGACCGGCTCGAACTTCTTCACGGTCACGGCCCAGGCCGAGTTCCCGCTCCAGTTGGGGTTCGGCACGGACACCGGCGCTGATTGCGCCGGCATCGTCTGGACATGGGTGACCCCGGCCCCGTGCGTGACGGGAACCCTCACGACCGTTTGCTTGCCGCTGAACACGTACTACATCTGGGTCGGGCCGCAGACGACTACGACGTTTGCCTGCACCCCAGGCGATTATCAGTATTGGGTGACCCTGGCTTGCGCGCCCTGCGAGCCGACGCCTGGGCAGCCGGAGTCCAACGACGAGGTAATGCTCGGGGTTGACACCGGCGAGACGGACGTTGCGCCGGCTCTGGACGCGTTGGGCGAGACTCCGGTCGAGCTCCTCACCGCAACGAACCCTGAGGCGCTTCGGTAGGTTGACTCGCGCGGCATTGGATGAGCGGTTCACGCCGCTCACTCCGGCTGCGATCAGGGCCGTCTTGCGGACGGCGAAATGTGAGTGAAAAGACCACCGGCACCCCGCATTACGCGGCGGGGTGCCGGTTTCTTTCTTGGCGGACACCGCAGCGTCGCCCCCCCGTGGGCGCTGTAGCGTCGCCTCCGAGCCCGACGTAGCGTCGGGCCTCCGAGCCCGACGTAGCGTCGTCCCCCGTGGGCCGACGCAACATCTTCGGCCGCCGAAGGCGTCGCCCGGTACGGGTCCGCCGAAGCTGTCGCGCACCCAAAGAGACGGTCGAAGTAGTCGCGGGCAGGCACGGGTATAAGTGGCGGTAGCGGCGCCGCGCGGGGTGTTGGCCGCATGGGGGCCGTATGCGGGCCGGGCGCGCGGGGACGTTAAACGGCGGGTCGGCACCCATCGGTTGCGGGGCACCGCCACCGCAGGCCGCCCTCAGAGCACCGGAACCACCGGTTCCCAGTGCCGTGGCAGCACGCCGATATTCGCCGCCGTACACACCGGCAGCCACTCCGCGCGCACCG
>JAGVEP010000371.1 GCA_020058145.1 Phycisphaerae bacterium
CGCACTCGCTGGCGCCGTGGACGCACTCGCTGGCGCCGCGGACGCACTCGCTGGCGCCGCGGACGCACTCGCTGGCGCTTCGTGTTCTGACGCAGCGCACGGATTTGACGCCTGCGCGGGGTCGGCCTAGTGTGCGCCGCTTCGGATACAAAAAAACCGGCAACCACCAAGGAGGTCGCGCGCATGTCCTTTTCCATCAGTCCCGATGGCGAGAAGTTCCCGCTCCCCGCTGAAGCCGACTACGCCGAGGAATTCAAGCGACTGGAAAAAATCGTCGCCGAAGAGCGCCAACACGGCCGCGAGATCGTGGTGGTGGTCGGCGTGGGCTTCGTCGGCGCCGTGATGGCCGCGGTCGTCGCGGATACGGTCGACAAGAAAACCGGCAAGCCCAGCAAGTTCGTCATCGGGATGCAGCGGCCCAGCCCGCGCAGCTTCTGGAAGATTCACTACCTCAATCGGGGCGTCTCGCCGGTGAAAGCCGAGGACCCCGAGGTGGATCAGATCATCCGGCGCTGCGTGAAGGAAAAGAAGACGCTGATCGCCACCTACACAAACGACGTGCTGAAGCTGGCGGACTGCGCCGTCGTCGACGTGCAGTGCGACTACATCAAGGAGGACCTGGGCAATCTGCGGACCGGCCGGGCCGACATGGCGGCGCTCGAAAAGAGCTTCGAAGTGATCGGAAAGCTCATTCCGGCGAAGTGCCTCGTGTTGATTGAGACGACGGTGGCTCCCGGGACGACGGAATTCGTGGCGCTGCCGATCCTGAAGCGGGCGTTTGAGGCCCGCGGGATCAAATCCGAGCCGCTGCTGGCCCACAGCTTCGAACGCGTCATGCCGGGCCGGGAGTACGTGCGCAGCATCCGCGATTTCTGGCGGGTGTGCAGCGGCGTGAACCTGGAGGCCCGCGGGCGGGTCGAGCAATTCCTCACCGAAGTGCTCAATACGAAGGAATTCCCGCTCACCGTGCTCGATCGCCCGCTCGAAAGCGAGACCTGCAAAATCGTCGAGAACAGCTACCGCGCGACCACCCTGGCCTTCCTCGATGAATGGAGCCTGTTCGCCGAGCGCAACGGCGTCGACCTGCTCAAGGTCGTCAAGGCGATCAAAATGCGGCCGACACACAACAACATGATTTTCCCCGGCCCAGGCATCGGCGGATACTGCCTGCCGAAGGATGGCGGGCTGGGCATGTGGGCGTACCGGCATCTGATGGGTTTTGAGGACGAGATTTTCAAGATCACGCCGACGGCGATCGATGTGAACGACACGCGCGCGCTGCACGTGGCCGAGCTGACGCGCGACGCGCTGAGGAACATGGGCAAGGTCGTCGCCGGCTCGCGGATTGCGCTGCTCGGGGCGGCGTACCGCGAGGACGTCGGCGATACGCGGTACAGTGGCAGCGAGCTGGTGGTCCGCAAGCTCACCGAGCTCGGGGCCGAGATGCGGGTACACGATCCGTATCTCCAGCACTGGTGGGAGCTCGAGGAGCAGGACACGTATCCGACGCCGGGCTACAGTTGGGCGCGCTTCTTCCGCAACCAGGAACGGCTCAAGGACCTCCGCGTGCAGCCAGACTTGGCGACCGCGTTGAAGGGCGTCGACGCCGTGGTGCTGGCTGTCCGGCACAAGCCGTACTTGGAACTGAGCCCGGACGACATCTTTAAGATGACGGGCCAGCCAGCGGCGATCATCGATTGTTTTGGAATTCTGGACGATGGGAAGATCAAGCGGTTCTTCCAGTTGGGGTGCGAGGTCAAGGGCCTGGGCCGCGGACATGTGAAGCGGCTGAAGGATGAAGTGGCGGCGAAACGCGCATAAATGCGCCGAGTAGCGAGTTGCGTAAGTCACGAGTAATTCGCCACTCGCTATTCGTTGCTAAAAAGGTGTTCCGCACTCCGGGCACCGCCGCTCCGGCAGTTGCCACAGCAGGTAGTCGCACTTCGTGCAGCGCGGCTCCTCGATTTCGATGCGGATTCTGAGGTCGCAGACGGCGCAGCGGCCGTTGCCTGTGGTGAGCACCTGCGATGCCGTGCAGCGCGGGCAGCGCAGCTCGATCAGGGCCGGCGTTGTTTGCAAACCCACTTCCGCCCGGGATACCTGCCGCAGCTTGGCCATGATGAGCAGCGCGAGCGAGCCGGTGGCGTCGAGCACGCCCAGGGCACCGAGCAGGCGGAACCAGAACTCATGGTCCGGCTCGGTGACGATCATCGCGGAAGCCAGAAATGCGACCGCCCAGACCGCGGCCAGCGTGCTGTACATAAGCCAGCCGAGTTGCGCACTGCCGGGGACACGTACTACCAGGCACGTCTGCGTCAACGAGATGGCCACGATGCTGGCAATCGCGGTGGCCTTGGGGAAAGCGTCGCTCCCCGTGGGTTCGGCCCAGATGCACACGAGCACCATCGCAAAGGCAATGAAACTCGTCGCCAAGCCCCCAAAGGCGAGTTTCTGCCAGCGGCCCTGCTCCAGGAGCTCCGCGCAAGGTATCGCCAGCACGTAGAAGCCCATGAGCGCCAGCGTCTCGAGGTAAGCTTTCTCTCCCTGGAAGCGAAACAGACCTGGCCACCACGTACAGATGATGACGATCGCAAAATTCAGGCCAAACAGCACCAGCCCGGCGACGCTCCAGCGCGGCCAGCGCCGCCGTTCCAGGCTGGTCGCGCAGCCCATCGCCAGACCGCTGTGCAGGGCCAGGGCCCCCAGCGTGATGAGCACTTTTCCGGTCAGTTCCGTAAAGGTCCCGGCGAGCAGCGCGACGACCGCGACGAATGCGCACGTCGCGAGCGAGATCACCAGCGTGCGCAGAAAAACGGTTTTCAGACGCAAACGGGAGGCCGTCTGCTCCGCAGTCTGAGCGGCGCTGGCATTTGGCGTTTCCATCGCGGTCTTCCTCGCCGGCGTTTGCGGCTCGCTTCGGTTCAAACGGATGTCACGTCGGACGTTTTCCGCGGCGGCCAGAGCAGGGACGCCGCAATCGCGACGGCCAGGATCACCGCGACGATGCCGAGCGAGACACCGACGGGCAGCTTGAAGTGAAACAGCGGGTCGGCGAGCATCTTGCAGCCGATGAACACGAGCAGCGCGGCGAGTCCGTACGACAGATAGTGGAACAGCTGGAGAAACGCCGCCAGCACGAAATACAGGGCCCGCAGGCCGAGGATCGCGAACACGTTCGACGTGTAGACGATGAACGAATCACGGGTGATCGCGATGATGGCCGGGATTGAATCGACCGCGAAAACGATGTCGGTGAACTCGACGAAGATGAGTACGAGCAAGAGCGGCGTCGCAACCACGCGCCCCGCCTGCCGCGTCAGGAACCGGCCGCCAACGTAGGTTGTGCTGACCGGCAGCAGCGCGCGGGTCAGCCGCATGACGGGGTTCTTCTCCGGCTCGATCTGCTTGTCCTTGGCCAGCGCCAGCTTGATGCCCGTGAAGATCAGGAAGGCCCCGAAGACGTAGATCACCCACGTGAACTTCGTGATCAGCCACAAGCCGCCGAAGATGAAGATCGCGCGGAAGATCAGGGCCCCGAGAATGCCGAAGAACAGCACGCGGTGCTGGTAGATCTTCGGCACGGCAAAGTACGTGAAGATGATGGCGAAGACGAAGAGATTGTCCACGCTGAGCGATTTCTCGATGACGTAGCCGGTCAGGAACTCGAGCGCGACGCGCCCGCGGTCTGCCGCCGCGTAGTCCGCCAACCAGCCCCTCCAGATGCCCAGGGTGAACAGCAAGGCCAGCAGAATCCAGACGACGCTCCAGAGCAGCGCCTCCCTGAACCTGACCTCGTGCGCCTTCCGCTGGAACACGCCCAGGTCCACGGCCAGCATCACCAGCACGAACAGGTTGAATCCCAGCCACCAGTTCCAGGATTGCTCCATTACGTCGTGACCTCGTGGGGTTCCGGGCCGCGTACCGCGGTCAAGGAGAGCTTAGAAGAGATACTTGATAACCACGAACCCGCCGATCAGCAACACGACGAACACGATGCACAGCCAGTCGAAGTGCTTCTCGATGATCCGCCGCATGGGGGGGCCGAAGTAGTAGAGCAGGAGCGCGACGAGGAAGAAACGTGCCCCGCGTCCGACAAGCGACACCACGGCAAAGCCGAGCACATTCATGTGAAATGCGCCGGAGGCGATCGTGAAGACCTTATAGGGAATGGGCGTGAACGCCGCCATGAACACGATCCAGTAGTCATACTTCACATACAGCTCGTTGACCCTGGCCCAGTAGTTTTCCGCGTGATAAAAACGGATGATCGGCCAGCCCAGCGCGTCCATCAGGCCCAGGCCGATGCCGTACCCGGCGATGCCGCCCAACACGCTGCCGATGGTGCATAGCGTCGCAAACCACCACGACCGTCGCCGCGCACCCAGCACCAGCGCGATCAGCAGCACGTCCGGCGGAATCGGGAAGAAGCTCGACTCGGCAAATGCGAGCAAGAACAAGGCGACCGCACCGTGCGGCGTTTCCGCCCAGTGCAGGACCCAATTGTACAGGCGCCGGTGCAGGTGCCACTTGGCCGGCTGGCGCGGCTCAGGTGCCAGGGCCGCGTCGGCGCCGCGGCCGAACTCGGGGGGTGTTCGATGTTCCACGGGGTTATCCAGTCCGCAGGACCTTCACGCACTCGTACTGTGCCACTTCTTCCCCGCAAACCGCCGCGCTGTCAAGAAAGGCCGGTTTGAAACAGCGGGAATGTGTCCCAGCCTTCCCGGGTGCCAGCTAGGCATTCATGTCCTTCCACCGCTTGGCCATCTGGCCGAAAACGGCCAGGGCGATCGCTGCCGCGACGCCGACCGCGGCGAACGGCAGCCAGACCTTGTATTGGGGGTGATAGGTTTCCCACAGAATCCGCGTGGCCTCGACGCCGTCGATGCCGAGCACTTCCTGGAGCTTGGCAAACGCCTGGGTGCGCGGGATGCCCGTGGCCTGTTCCAGCGTGCCCGCGCTCCCGTCCCAGGCCCGGCCCTGGCCGAACGGCGAGTGCTCCATAAGATACTTGAGCGCCAACGTGGCCTTCTCCCCCCAGTGCCCGTACACCTGTCCCGCGATGTATGAGCCCGCGCCCACCCCGAGCCCCACTGGGATGTTTACATATCCCAGGTACAGCCCTTTCTTGCCCGGCGGAGCGATCAGCCCAAGATATTCGTTCTTTTTCGGTCCCGTGAGCATCTCGCCCAGCGAGAAGAACACGATGCCCAGCAGCAGCACCCAGCCGCTGCCGGTCAGTCCGGCGACCAGCAGGCCGGCCGTGGCCACCACCATTCCGATCAGCATGGCCGAGAGGGTCCGCAGGCGGCGGACCATCCACGAGACCGGCACCATCAACAGCACAATCAGCAGGGCGTTGAGCGAGATAAGCACCTGTTGGGGCACGCGCACCAGGCCGCGGTCGCCCACTTCGCGCCACGAGTCGAACGGCACGTAGGCCGCCACCGACGAACTGTCCACCCAGTCCGAAATGAAGTTGGGTTGCAGGTCCCAGAGCTGATACATCATCATCCAGAAACAGGACATGATCAGCAGCCAGACGATCAGTCTAGGTTCGAAGAGGTTCACGATCGTCCGCCGGAGCACGTCGAGCAGACCTTCAGTCTTCGGGGCCCCCGAGGGCACGTCCTTGAACGTCAGCAACATGACGTAGTTGAGCGCCGTACACCCGGCACAGAACAGGAACAGCGTCCGCCAGCGCTCAAAGCCCTCGCCGACCGATAGCAGCAACGGCGACACATAGTGGCCGATCACCGCGCCGACGTTGACGATCCAGTAAAAAACGCCCCAACCCAGCGAAGAATTCTCCTTGGAAAGCTGGTGGGCAATAGTACCCTGCAGGCCGGGCTTGAAGAACGCCGTGCCCGTCGCCAGCATGAGAATCCCAATGAAGAAGCCCGCGTAGCTGTGGAAAAAGGCCATCACGACGTAGCCGGCGATGTTCATGGTCACAGCGAAGAAGATGGTCCGCTTGTAGCCGTAGCGGTCCGCCAGGCCGCCGGTGAACATCGGCAGGAAGGACTGGAACACGGCCCACCACAGATAGATGAAGCCCTTGGTGGTCTGTGGCAGGTGCAGCCCGCCCGCCTCGTCGGCCTGGCAGATGTAGATCGGGGCGACCGGCCGGAGCACGTAGTAGGCCAGTCTCTCCCAGACCTCGATGATGTTGCACAACCAGTAAGTGCGGTTGAGCCCCGGGCGTGCTCCGGCGCGTGTTTCGTTCGTGTCGTTCATTGCCGCCTTCCTGACCAAGATTTCCCAGACGCCTTCGTTCCGCTCCGCCGTCGAGCGCTGGCGGGGTATTCTACAGTGCCCCCACGCCGCCGCTACGACCAGCGCAAGTGGCGCGGTTCCCCGCGCCCGCCACCCCGAAGGGTGGGCCCACCGTTGCGGATGCGATCGCGCCGTTGCGGCGCGGGGCAACGACTTGACTTGGCGGGGCGCGCGGCGAAGAATAAGAGTGGTGTGTTCGGGTTTCTCCCGCGGGCTGTCCGCTGGCCGCCACCTCGTGCTGTCAGCCTGGCCGGGGCGCAGGCGTGGAGGTAAGTGAGATGCGACGTTTTGCACCGGCTCTGCTGAGGATTATCGGCCTGGCGCTGGCGGCGACCGGACTGCCGGCCGCGGCGATTACCGTTGACCCTTATTACGCGGGGAGCTACGCCGCCGCCGATTTGGGCAGCGTACCCGGTGTACCGCCGCTTTATGGCGGCCTGACGTTCAAGTTCGACGACCCAAACGTCATCCTTATCGGCGGTTACGCCAACAACGCGCCGGGCACGCTTTTTTCGATCAGCGTCGTGCGCGGCGTCGGAAACCACATCACGGGGTTTTCCGGCACAGCCGCCTACTTCGCCGACGCCGCCTACAACGATGGCGGGGTCACCTACGGACCGGGTCACGTACTGTTCCTGGCCCGCTGGCCCGTCAACGAGCTCGGGCAAACGAAGCCGGGCAGCAGCAGCACCGACAAAATCATCAACCTTGCCCCGTTCGGCGTCGAAGGCTCTCATTCCGCGCTCAACTTCGTCCCGCCTGACTTCCCGGCGGCCGGGCACCTCAAGCTCGTCACCTGGTCCGGCGGGCAGTGGAACGATGTCTCGATTGCTCCCGACGGTTCGGGCACCTACGACGTGACCGGCGTGACCGAAGTTCCCGCGTCGCGGCTGTCCGGCGGTCCCGAGGGGTTCGTCTTCGTCCCGCTTGGCTCGCCGCTCTTCGCTGGGCCGAGCCTGCTCGTCTCGGAGTACAGTGCCGGGCGCGTGGCCTCCTATGAGCTGGACACGAACGCCGATCCGATCGTGACCACGCGCCGGGACTTTGTCACCGACCTGTCCGGCGCGGAAGGTGCCGCCATCGACCCACTCACCGGCGATTTTCTGTTCTCCACGTTCGGCGGTGGCG
>JAGVEP010000393.1 GCA_020058145.1 Phycisphaerae bacterium
GTGGCACCGGCTCATAGCCGGTGTCCGCCCGTGTGTGGCACCGGCTCATAGCCGGTGTCCGCCCGTGTGTGGCACCGGCTCATAGCCGGTGTCCGCCCGGAGAGCGTCCCAGACGCTGCGAGCACCGCCGTGTAGGCCTCGGAGATGCCGCGTGGACAAGCCCAGCAGACGTGCGAGCGAACCGCCACCACTCGACTGGTCGCGGCTGCGCATGAAATCGCGGCAGGACCGCGCCCACAAGGTCGCCGTCGATGCCCTGGGGAAAGCCACGCCGCCCGGCTGCACGTTTGGCGACTGGTTCAAGGCGCTGCCCGATTTTCTGGGCGCGCGCGAGCTGTCCAAAGTCGTGGACGCCATCGTCGCCGCGCGTCGCGCGCAGCGGCCGGTCGGCTTCGCCTTTGGCGGGCACGTCATCAAGACCGGCTGCGCGCCGCTCGTGGTTGATCTCATTCGCCGCGGCGTCATCACGGCCATCGCTACGAACGGTTCGGGGGCGATTCACGATTTGGAGCTCGCCGAAACCGGCGCGACCAGTGAAGAAGTCGCCGACACCATCCGCGACGGCAGCTTCGGCATGGTGTACGAGACCTGCACGCGGATGAACGCGGCGGCAGAACTCGGTGCGCAGGTGGGCGGCCTCGGCCGTGCGCTCGGCAAGTTGCTCGCCGACCGCGACGCACCATACAAGGACCACAGCCTCTTCGTGGCCGCCCGCCGCGCTGGAATTCCCGCCACCGTTCATGTAGCGGTCGGCACCGACACCGTACACGTGCACCCCGACGCCGACGGCGCGGCGATCGGAGCGGCATCGCTCGCGGATTTTCGCACGCTCTGCGCCGTCGTCGCGGATATGGGCGCGGCGACGCCCGGTGGTGCGGGCGGCGTGTGGCTGAACGTCGGCTCGGCCGTCATCATGCCCGAGGTGTTTCTCAAGGCCGTCTCGGTAGCGCGAAATCTCGGTCATCCGCTCGACGGGCTGCACACGGCGAATTTCGATATGCTCCGTCATTACCGCCCGACGCAGAACGTGGTCACGCGGCCCGTCGCCGCCGGCTTCGGACATACAGTCACTGGACAGCACGAGATTCTGTTGCCGCTGCTGCGACAGGCGATTGTCGAGGAAATGGCGTTGTAGCAGCCGGTTTCTATGGCAGCGTGGAGCACCGGCTATTAGCCGGTGCCACACTAATGTAGCGGCCGACCCCCGAGTCGGCCGTAGGTCACCGGCGAGATGCCGGCGGCACACGCACCGGCTAATAGCCTGTGCTACGCGCGTAGCGGGTATGTGAGGCACAGCGATGAGCAGCCTGCCCGAAGATGCAACTCGGCCAGCGCCGGCCACACCGGATGCGGCGGAAAGTCCGACCGAACAGCTCCGCCGGATCGAGCGGCTGCTGGTGGAAATCCGCGGTTGCCTGGAGACCTTGCACCGCGCGCAGCATCATCAGGAGTTCTCCCCGGCGCGGCTGATCGGGGCGGTGCTACAGATGGTGACGGTGGCGTTTCTACTGGCGGCAGTCGCGGACTGGGTGTACCAGGCGCAACCGGCGACTCAGATCATCAAGCTGATGTTCGCCGGCGTCGTGCAACTCGGGGCGCTGACGGCGTTCGTCGTCGCGCGGGGGTCTGAGTAAAGAGGCGGCGCGGAGCACGGGGCAAGCCGCCGCGCGCCGCAATCTTGCGGGTGCAACGATTCAACGCAGCAGGCGATCGACCACGGGGAACAGAATGTACGCTCCGATCCACTCTACACAGAACGCGTACAGCACGAACAGCGCTACGGCAATCAAGGCTGCCGCTACGCACACTGCCGTGCGGCGCGTACCGGTGCGTCGCAGGCGCCACGCGTACACACACGCCAGTCCGGCGAGCCCAATCCCGATGATCACCCAGTCGAGCCCGTAGGGGTAGTTCGCCTTGGGCAGTAGCTCGGAGATTTCGGACCAAGCGAGCCGCCCGGCCAACAAGTCAACCGCGCAACGCCGGAGGTCCGTCTCACTGACCATCACCGGCCCGTACACGAATTCCGTCGCGACGATCGCGGACGTATAGCCGCCCATAATCAGCCAGAAACGCAGCGACGCCAGCGGATGCCGCCAGCCGCTCCAATCCACCGCTGCGAGAAACACGGCCTGCAGCAAGACGTACGCCGCGGCCGTGCCGATCCAGACGAGCCAGATTTCGCCGTCGCGCCATTCCAACACGTACCGTGCCGTCACCGGCACGAAGCAGAGCACACCAAATACGAGCGCGTACCAGCCGCGCGCGCGGATTACGGCCTGCCTTGCGAAAGCCCACGGCGCGAACAAGATTGTCGCCCACGTAACGAAGAACGCCGGCAGTTGGCGCCACCCGCGCGCGCGTTCAAACGCGATGATCGGTGCGTTCTGAGCCGCGCGGCGCACCGCTTCCCAGTCGAACGTCGTCCCGCATTCCGGACAGCGCGCGTCCGTCAGTCCGGTCAGGTTGTACTCGCAGCGCGGGCAGCGCAACCCGCTGTCCGCGAGTACCGCGGGCGCCACCGGCGCATGGACTTCGTGATCCGCCATCGACTTTCCTTCCGCGGACCGGTCTGGGCGGGGCGCATGCTCGACGTGTTCGATTCGCCTTTGCTGGCCGCCCCGGTCGCATGGCTTTTTTGGACGCGGATGTTTCACGTCGTGGCGTAACGGGCTGCGGCAATTGCTGGGGTTTCGGCCCGCAGGTGCTCAAAACGGCGAGCCAAACCGATAGGCTGGCCTTCATCGGCACTAGACTCCAGTGTCTCCCGGTAGGCGCGGCGACCGAAGAAACAGCGTTGCCGAGCTAACGGACTGCCGCGATAATCGAGGTTGTGTTGGTGAGCCCCGGCTGGGCCTATTCAGGCTGACGATGAGCACAATTCCGCACAAGTCGCATC
This sequence comes from Phycisphaerae bacterium, assembly GCA_020058145.1. Taxonomy (GTDB): domain Bacteria; phylum Planctomycetota; class Phycisphaerae; order UBA1845; family Fen-1342; genus JAGVEP01. The sequence continues at coordinate 2,900 of JAGVEP010000393.1, forward strand.
GCACGCAGCAAGCCGCGACGATATTCGAAGTCCGCGCGCAGCGCCGTGGCTTCGGCGCAACGGAAATCATCCACACGGACTCGTTCACGTGGCTCGAACATGCCGGCCCTTGCAGCGTTCAGGCCGTGGTGACCGACCCGCCGTATGGGCTCGTTGAGTATACGCCGCGCGAGTTGGAGAAGATGCGTCGCGGGCGCGGCGGCGTGTGGCGGATTCCGCCGGCGTTTGACGGTTGTAAACGCAGCCCACTGCCACGTTTCACGGTCCTTACGGAGAGTGATCGTGAGAATCTCCGCGCGTTTTTTCGCAGGCTGGCAGCCCGGCTGCTCCCTGTGCTCGTGCCGGGGGCACACGTATTCATCGCCAGCAATCCGCTCGTTTCGTACCTGGTTTACGAGCCCTTCATCGCGGCCGGTTTCGAGAAAC
>JAGVEP010000085.1 GCA_020058145.1 Phycisphaerae bacterium
CGGCAGACCGGCCTCCTCCCGAACGACTGCACCGCACAGCCCCAGCCGGCACCCGGTCTCGCTGGCTTGGCCCTCGAATACGAGTCCCACGTCGCCAAACGCTGCCTGCTCGTCGGCGACGCGGGCGGGTTCGTCGCCGCCTTCAGCAATGACGGGCTCTATCCGGCCCTGCGCTCCGGCTGGCTGGCCGCCGAAACCGCCGCGCGGGCCCTCCAGGCGCCCGTGCTCCAGGATGAGCTGGCCACGTTCAGTGCCGTCTGGCGCACCGCTCTGGCCGACTACCTCAGAATGCCCAACACCGACCTCGCCCTGTTGCTGCCGATGGTCTTCAGCAACGCGCAGATGTCGCGCCGCGTGGCGCGGGCCTTCTTGCTCGGGCGAGGGTTCTGACAACACCGCCGGCGGCGTCTATCATCCGGAGTAGCCGTCCGCGTGTGGCACCGGCGGCTTCGTGTGGCACCGGCTAATAGCCGGTCTGCGGTGTGGCACCGGCGGCTTCGTGTGGCACCGGCGGCTTCGTGTGGCACCGGCTAATAGCCGGTGCAGCCGGTGAGCCATTGAGGTGTCTTGTCTGTGAAAGAGAGCCTGAACGGTTTGCACATTATCCACTACCCCGACCCGCGGCTGCGCCAAAAGAGCGCGCCGGTCACCGAGTTTGACGGCCAACTTGCCGCGCTCGTCGAACGCATGTACGAGCTGATGGAGCACGGCCGCGGCGTCGGCCTGGCCGCCAGCCAGTTGGGAATCACCAAACGCATCATCGTGGTGAACGCAACCGGCGATCCCGCTGACAACCAGGCCTTCATCAACCCCGTCGTTCGCGAGCCGCACGGCTCGGACGAGGCTGAAGAAGGCTGCCTCTCCCTGCCGGGTATTCGCGTTCAGATTCGCCGGGCACAGACCTGCCGCCTGACCGCCCAGGACCTCCAGGGTCGGTCGATCGAGCGGGAGATCGACGACTTGCTCGCCCGCGTCGTGCAGCATGAGACGGACCATCTCAACGGCGTCCTGATCATCGACCGCATGGGTCCCTCCGACCGCATCGCCACCCGCAAGACCCTCCGCGCGTTGGAGGAGCAGTTCCAGTCCAAGCCGGCCGGCAAGCTGTAGCGCCGGCCCCCCATGGCCGACGTGGAAAAACAGTTCATGCGAGATTCCTATCTCGCACGCCGACCGGCGGGATTCCCACCCCGCGGGCTCGCGCGAAACCCTTTACACGGCAGCGACACGCCAAGGGCGAGACGGATTACCGCAGTCACCACCGCCCCGTTGGGGCGGATTACGGCGCGTGGCGCGCTTCCCGTGGGCCATGCCCACTGGTACTCACCGCAGCCCCGCTGGGGCGGACCCGCCCTTACGCCCCGTTGGGGCGGGGCTGGCCCTTCGCCCTGGAAGGGCGCCGGTTAGTAGCCGTGGGCGCAGCCCACGGACTCGGATTAGAGTGTGAGCCCTCCGCCCCGGACGGGGCGGCGGTACCTAGGAATCACCCATGCCCAATGCGTATACGTGCCTCAACTACCACGTCATCTTCAGCACCAAGCAGCGTTACCCTTGGCTCGCAGCGCAATACCACGAGCGGCTTTTCGCGTTCATGGGCGGCATCGTGCGCGACCTACGCGGCCGGCTGCTCGCCGCCGGCGGAATGCCGGACCACGTCCACCTCCTGGCGTCGTTGCACCCCGCCACGTCGTTGTCCGACGTCCTCCGGCAGGTCAAGAGCGGCTCTTCGGCGTGGATCCACGCGACCTGGCCCGAGCTGCGGAAATTCGCGTGGCAAGACGGCTATGCAGCGTTCACGGTGAGCCGCTCGGCGCTGGATGATGTGCAGGCATACATCGCGCGGCAGGAAGAGCATCATCAGCGCGTGTCATTCCAGGAAGAGTTGCGGGAGTTCCTGGGTCGGCATGGCGTCGAATTCGATGAACGCTACGTGTGGGGATGAACCTCACCGCCGCCCCGCTGGGGCGGGGTTGGAGCTATGTCGCCGATTATCCGTGGGCTGCGCCCACGGCTACTCACCGGCGCCCCGTTGGGGCGGGACTGGAGCGGTGTCGGCTGCGAGAATCTTATCTCGCACGCGGCTCGTGCGAGATTCCTATCTCGCACGCCGCGCGGCGGGAATCGCGGCTCGTGCGAGATTCCGGCGGCTCGTGCGAGATTCCTATCTCGCACGCCGCGCGGGCGGCTCGTGCGAGATTGCGGCTCGTGCGAGATTCCTATCTCGCACGCCGCGCGGCGGGAATCCCTTCCCGCGCACCGCCAACTCGCGGGAGACGATTCCCGCTACGGCGGGGCGGTACGCCCCGCGCCATGCCAGCGCACCATAATCTCCGCAATCCGCTCCGCCGCCCGCCCATCCCATAGCTCCGGCACGCGCGGCGTCACTTTCCCCGCCTGCACGCGACGATACCCCGCCAAAATACGCTCGGGAGACATGCCAACTACCTGGTTGGTCCCGTGCTCCGCAGTCACGGGCCGCTCCGCATTAAATAGGGACAGTCACGAATGGCATTTAGATAGTCTGTAAGTTATTTATCGACAAACAATTATGGCCCTTGCGCAAGGCGCGGCCTCCCGTGAAGATGGTGTTGTCAAAAACATCACCCGCACAGGAGGCCACGGATGGTCAGTATCCGGCGCATACTCGCCCAAATCAAGGACGATTGGACCGCACAACTCAGCGCAGAACACCTCACCCGCCTCTGCCGGGAGGCCGGCAGCACCTGGCGCTGCCGGACGCTGACGCCAGTC
>JAGVEP010000027.1 GCA_020058145.1 Phycisphaerae bacterium
AAAACTCACCGCCCTGTCCTCTGACCGCGTCAGCACTTTGGCCTCCTTGCCAAGAAACCCAACCCACTCACGATAACTCATTATCCACCAACTGCTTGGCCTTGCCACAAAAAATGGTCACATCCGAGTGGCGATGTCGGCCGCACGTCTCTTATCGTCGCCGCCAGTCTCTGCTACGCTACCATGTTCGGAATACCGGCATGAAGCCTGCGGAGCGCGTGGGCGTCCGCAAGCGGTTGCTGCCGGGTGGGTTCTTCGCTTTGCACATTACGTGCTGGAGGTTGGTGATGACGCCGAGACGTTCCTGGGCCGAGCCTTGGAAGATCAAGATGGTCGAGCACCTGCGGATGACGACGCGCGCCGAGCGTGAGGCGGCGATTGCCGCGGCCGGCTACAACACGTTCCTGCTCCCCAGCGCCCTGGTCTACATCGACCTGCTCACCGACTCCGGTACCTCGGCGATGAGCGATCGCCAGTGGTCGGGGCTGCTGCTCGGCGACGAGGCCTATGCGGGTTCCGTCAACTTCTATCACCTCGAACAGGCGGTGCGGAAGTTCTACGGCTACAAGCACCTGATCCCCACGCACCAGGGCCGCGGGGCCGAGCACATCCTCAGCCAACTCTGCATCAAGCCGGGGGACATTGTGCCCGGCAACATGTACTTCACGACCACCAAGGTACACCAGGAACTCGCCGGCGGGCGGTTTGCCGACGTCATCATCGACGCGGCCCACGACCCCGACAGCGAATACCCCTTCAAGGGCAATTGCGACCTCGCCAAAATCGAACGGCTGATCAAGGAGTACGGCGCCGACCGCATCCCGTATCTTTCGCTCGAAACGAACGTCAACATGGCCGGTGGGCAGCCGTGCAGCCTCGAAAACATGCGCGCGACACGCGATCTGTGCCACCGGCACGGCGTCAAGGTCTTCCTCGATGCCACGCGGGCGATCGAGAACGCGTTCTTCATCAAGAAGCGCGAGCCGGGCTACGCCGACAAGTCGCTCGCGGACATCCTTAGCGAGATTTGTGCTTGCGCCGACGGCTGCACCATGTCCGCCAAGAAGGACCACCTGGTGAACATCGGCGGCTTCCTCGCAGTTAACGACGACGAACTGGCGGAACGGGCCCGCAACATGGTCGTCATCTACGAGGGGCTGCACACCTACGGCGGGCTCGCGGGCCGCGATATGGAGGCCATGGCGATTGGCATCGGGGAGGCCGTGCAGTACGACCACATGGCCGCCCGCATCGGGCAGGTCGAATACCTCGGTTGCCAGCTCATCGAGGCCGGCGTCCCGATCGTCCGGCCCATCGGCGGCCACGGCATTTTCCTCAACGCCGCGAAGCTGCTGCCCAACATGCCGCGCGAGCAGTTCCCGGCCCAGGCCCTGGCGGCCGCGCTCTACGTCGAGTCCGGCGTCCGGGCGATGGAGCGTGGCGGCGTGTCCGCCGGTCGTGACCAGGACACCGGCAAGAACCTCCTCCCGAAACTGGAACTCGTGCGTCTCACGATCCCGCGGCGCGTGTACACGCAGGCCCACATGGACGTGACCGCGGAATCGGTCATCGAGCTATATGCGCACCGCGAGAAGATCGTCGGATTGCGCTTCATACACGAGCCGAAATACCTGCGGTTTTTCCAGGCCCGCTTCGAGCCGGTGAAAGGGAACAAGGTGCTGCTCGACTAGCGCCGAACCGGGCAACGGTTATCCCTGAATAGGAAGCGGACGGGGAAGATGGAGTTGTGCGCCGGGCTGGCGGGGCATGCGACACAGTGTCCGGACCTGTCCGGCCGCTCGTCGGGCTCCTTACCGACCCGGCGGTCCGTTGATCTGCCACGCCGAGCGCGTGCCACCCCCGTCTCCCCGCTAGCCCTTAGACGAGTCCGGCCGTAGGTCCAAGGTCTGCGTCAGGAACCGCGACAAGTCCCCCATCTGCTCACAAAGCTGCTTGAGGGCGCGATTGCACAGCATCTTCACCGCCCCGTCGCTTCGCCCCATCTGTCGGGCGACTTCGCCCACGCTCAGGCCCTTTACGTGCCGCAACCGCAGCGCCTCCCGGTAGTCTGCTTCGAGCTGCTCCAACGCGGATCGCTGGTGCTGCTCCGGCTGCCTTGAGACGTACTGCGTGCGCCGGTATCTTGGGTCGCCGAGGTGCTTGGACTCTGTCGCTCCAGGAGTTGCGCCCATGCCGCTCGATGAGATCCTGTTCGAAGCCGAGGACAAAATGGAGAAGGCCGCCGACCACCTGAAACAGGAGTTGCGTGGCGTTCGCACGGGCCGGGCGTCGCCGGGGCTCGTTGACACGCTCAAGGTGGACGTCGAGAGCTACGCTACGATGATGACCTTGAAGGAACTGGCCAACATTGCCGTGGCCGAGGGCAACGTGATTGTGATCAAGCCGTTTGACCCCGGAACGTTGAAGGACATTCAGCGCGCGCTCGAGAAGAGCGAGATCGGCATCAATCCCCAAAGCGATGGGAAGATGATCCGGTTGCCGGTGCCGCCGTTGTCGACCGAGCGGCGGACGAAACTGGTTTCGCGGGTCCGCGAGCTGGCCGAGCAGCAGAAACTCTCCATCCGCAACGCCCGGCGGGACGCCAACAAGGCGATGGACGTTGAGAAGAAGGCCAAGACACTCACCGAGGACGATGAGGAGTCCGGCCAGAAGCAGGTGCAGGACCTGACCGAAAGCTACTGTAAGAGAATCGACGGCATGGTCGAGGAGAAGTCGAAGGAGATCATGGAAGTGTAGCGGCCCGCGTGGCCGATTGTCAGCCAGTGTACTGCCTCGCAATAATTGCGACGTATCGGCACGGGGAGCATCGGCGTCCCGCCGGTGCGAAGCGACCTTTCGCACCGGCCAGAGGCCGATGCTCCCCAAACGGATACGACTGCATTCTTCTGAGGCAGTACAGTAGGCACGCCCCGTCCCGCCGGCATTGGCACCAGCAGGACGGGGCGTGCGTGCATTTCACTCCCAGCGCGTTACCAACCTGGCTCCCGGTGGCCGCGCGGGCCACCCGGGTTGCCTG
>JAGVEP010000334.1 GCA_020058145.1 Phycisphaerae bacterium
ACACTCAAGGCAAGATGATGCGCCGGGCTGTTTCCGTCGTGGTCTTGACCGCCCTGCTCTGGACCAGCGGGCCCCTGCCCGCCTTCGCTTCCCAGGCGGTCGCCTCCTCCGCCCCGCGCAGCGCGCCGGCGCCCAAACGCTGCGCGCCCGCTACGGCTCCACCAGCCCCTCCCGAAGCGCATACCGCGCCGGTTCCACCCGGTCGTGAATGTCGAGCTTGGCCATCAGGCTCGCCGTGTGACAGTTCACCGTCCGCTCGCTGAGACTCATTGTCGTCGCAAGCTCCTTCTTCGACAGGCCACGCGCCACGTACTGGAGCACCTGCGATTCCCGCTGGCTCAGCGCACTGGCCCGCGAATGGGACGTCCGCCGCAGCCACGCCGGCTGCCGGCCCGTCACGCGCAGCACGAAAATCGCCATGGCCGCTGCGGTCCACTGGAACAGGGCGGCAGCGACGACGATGACCGTGGTCAAGCTCCCTGAGTTACTCACGGGTTGGCGGGTCCTACACTTTCGCTCCCATTGGGATCGGCGCTCGGGTCGCCCGGCAGCGCCAAGCCGCTCTCGGCCAGATTCCGCACGTGCGGGTCCGTATCAGCCAGGAGCTCCCGCAGCCGGGCCCGCGCCCAAGGCGTCCGCAGCGGCTGCAGTGCCAGGACGCCGTATTGCCGCACCTGGCCCCGCGGATCGTCGAGCAGGGCCGCGACGCCCCACCGCCCGCTCTCGCCCGCGTTGCAGAGGGCACCCAAGTACACCGCACATTCCGCCGGGTCCGTCGCGCGTGTCAGGCGCCAAGCCCAATAGCGTGATCGGACCTCCGTGCGATAAAGCAGGGCGCCGCAGCACGCCAGTGCAGTCAGACCGATGGCGACCAACGCGCCCCACGACCGCCGGGGCGCAGCGCGCCCCACCGTCGCGGCCGCCTGTTCCACGCTGGCTGGTGAGTTCTCCACGTCCATTGTCCCAGACACGCTGACCATTTCGCCGCGCGGCCCCGACTACAGCACCAGGCGTTGACGCAGCCGTTGCGCATTTGTACCCGCGCACGCCCCGTCTGATAACGCGCATCCACAAAAATTCCTGCGGCGCGCCCTGCCGCTCCACACACCAATCATGCTATCATCGGGGGTGCGGAGAAGAGGCAGCAATGGCGTTTCCGGCTTGGGGAAAGAAATGAGCCGTCACCCCTTTGATTTGTTGATGGAATTGCGAACCGACCTGATCCGGCTCGACTGTGCCGCGCTGCACCTGGCCCGCGACGAGTACTTCACGCTCAATTTGCGGCGCTATTTGGGTCGGCTGGATACGCTCGCCAACGAGGTCGCGGCGCTGCGCCCCGGGTTGTCGGCCACGCTGCGCTACCAGGCGCTACGCCGCGTCCTGGTCGAGAACCACGGCCTCACCGGCAACCACGCCGACTATTACAATCCCGACAATAGCTTCCTCAATCGCGTGCTCGACACCGGCCGCGGCATCCCCATCAGCCTCTCCATCATCTGGATCGAAGTCGCTCGACGGCTGAAATGGCCCGCCGGCGGCGTCGCGTTTCCCGGCCATTTTCTCGTGCGGATCGATGACCCCGAGCGCCTGGTGCTCGCGGACCCGTTCCACGGCGGACGCTCGCTCTCCGTGGACGACTGCCGAAATATGCTCGAAGAGCACTTTCAGCAGCGCTCCGACTTCGACCTGACCCTGTTCAAGCCCGTCGGCACCCGCCGCATGCTTCTCCGCCTGCTCAAGAATCTCCGCAACATCTACCTGGCCGATGACGATCTGCCGCGCCTGGCCAACACCCTGCGGCACATGGCAGCAGTGGACCCGAAGAACGGGCAGCATCTCCAGGAGCTCGCCGCGGTCTGCTGTCGGCGCGGCGACGTGCGCGGTGCCTGTGCCCATCTTGAGCTCTACCTGCACCGCGTACCGAACGGACGCGATACAGGAATCGTGCGCCGTAATCTGCGACAGCTTCACGCCGCGCTCATCGCCCTGAACTAGGCTCTGCCAGACCGGACCGCCGCCAGGCGCTGGAAGGGGCCGCCAGGCGCCGCGCTTACGTGTTATCGTGCCCGGCGCGCCCGGCGTCTTCGTGGGCAATGCCGAGAATGAGTGCCACGCCCACGCTCAACACCGTCAGAACTGTGCCTTCGGTCAGCGCCAGCCCGGCCTGGGCCGCGTACGCGATGACAATCGTCGCCAGCGCCACTTGCACTTTGCGGCTGCGCAGCGGCCATAACCAGCGCCGCCAACCTGTGGATACCGTGCTCATCGGACCTCCTTACTCGCTCGTCGCCGGCTCCGTGGCCGACTCAACCGCATTCACCAGCAGCCCCTGCCGGGCACGATCAGCCCGGATTTCCACCGCTTTCCACAGCAGATCGATCATCGCCTGGTCACCGAACAGCTTGGCATCGACGCCAATGATGCGCAGCGCCTGGGCCCGCTCCTGCTGGAGCGCCCACGACTCGATCAAATCGCGGTCGTTCCACACCGCACTGAGGACTTCCTGCTGCGCGGGCGACAGCGCCACGCCGCCACTTTCGAGACGGCGCCGCAGGTCGTGGTACAACAGCACACACAGCGCCTCGTGCTGACGCTCGAACACGGCCTGCTGCACTGCATCGGACCGCCGCTGCGTCTCAATGGCGATGCGCGTCGATTCCCGCGTGCAACCACCGGTCAACACGGCACCGAGCGCCAGCACGGCGCAGCCGAGTCGCCCGTGCGCACGACGCGTACATGTGAACTTCACAGCATCCCTCCCAGCACAAACACCGTTTGCAAAGCACACACCAGTCCGTCCGTCCACTTCTCCGCCGCCATCGCTTCCGCCAGCCGCCGTGCCGTCTCGCGCAGCTCGACGTGCTCAATCCAGCCGCCCGGGGGCGTCGTGCGCGGCAGTTCGGCCGCGTTGTAGTCGCGCGGCAGCGGAGTTTGCGTGTGCCGCACGCGCTCCGCTTCAATCAGGAGCGCGTCGATCACGTTGCGGGCCGCGGTGACAAACGCCTGCGCGGTCGGAGCATCGATGCTCTGCGCCAAAGTCAAGAGGTTCATGTCTGACTCCATGTATCCTGTCTATGCTTCTGCGTCGTGGACTGCTGCACAGGGCTACTCACAGCCCGCTTCCTCGAGTTGCTGCGTCAGGTGCGTCAGCCACTCGGCTTCCCAGACCCGGTGCGAGTGCAGCTCCTCGCGCAGCGCCGCGAGCGCATCCGTGTTCGCCCGGATCACGTCGAGCAGGTGTTTGTTGACTTCGGCCACCTGCCCGGCGTATTGCAGGGCCTCGCCGAGACTGCTCGCGCTGCGTGTCCGCTCCTGGCGCTCGAACCACCACATGACAAACAGCAGTCCCGCGACGCCCAGCGAGGGCAATTGGGACAACAGTTCGGGGCTCACGCCCGCACCCACTCAAACCAGACCGTCAGCGTCAGCGGGGCCACGGTAGACTGGTAGCTCGTGGTCACGCCGAACGCCTTGGCCGGGTCCGCGGGCAACGCATAATGCCGCCCCAGACGCACCAGCAGCGGCTGACCAGCACCGATGTGCAGCGGTGCGGTGAGCTCCCGTTCATCATCGCCGCCGGGGTCGGACAGCAACGTGATCTTCGCGCTCGCCCAACACGTGACCAGGATCATCAGCACCCGGATTGCCTCGCCAGGGTGTCCGGGTACAACCTCTGCACCGGTTTGCGCCGTGCTGAAATTGGCACGCTCCATCGACATCGGTAGAGTCTCCTGGGCGCCGCCGGCGGTGGGTGCGGTACGCACCACCCGGCCGGCCGCCGCCATGCTGACTACAAGCCGTCCAATTCGTCGGCGGTAAACGCCCGCGCTACACCGCTGTAGCGGGGGGCATCGTCTGCGGCGGTCGTCGAGTTCGGCGGGGATGCCGCCGGCAGCACGATCTGCCCCCGCGCCACCGCGTCCAGCCATTGAAGTGCGGCCGCATACAACAAATGAACCCGCTGCGGCGCCGTGCTCACGAACGGCGAGCTCTTCCAGGCGCCGTATTCCGCCAGGTCCAGCACGCGGGCCACCAGCACGTTCGCTAACTCCGGATGCCCGGCCAGATCGACCGGCGTCTGATACCGGCGGGCCAGGTAGCTGTCGGCCTCAGCCTCCGCCTCGCTCACGATCTGCTGTGCCACGCCCGCATCGGCCGTCGTACCGTTCACCCGGTCGGTCAGCCGTGCGTACAACGTAGCTCCGAGCCGCTGACTGAGCTGAGTGGTAGTGCTGTAGGCCACAGTACACCTCGCCAAACGTGCGGCCACGCCGCAACCTGTTGACTACTCGAATTTCACCAGACACGCGTCCTGCCAGAAGCCGTAGCCGGCTTCGTGGATCGCCTTCACGCCGTACTGGTGTTGATTCTCGTTGACTTCCAGTTCGCTACCCTCGGCGAGCACCTGAATCTGCACCGGCAGCTCCTCCTGGAAGATGAACGGCCGCGTACTGCCATCGGTGCGGAAGATGCCGAAGCGATCCGTCCACGTCAGTCGCGGGTTGGCCACCCAGTGCATCCGGAATGGCTCCACCCGCGCCAGCGGATTCGAAGTCGCCTCGACGGTGCGCCCGGACAAGGCCACCAGCGTGGCGGACAGGAAGTTCATCGGCACGAGCACCAGGAACTCGCGCGCGTCCTCGTTCATCGGCTCGCCCTGGTCGTCTTTGAATGCCAGAAGCTGCGCGATGCCCTTGACGATCGCCTCGTACATCTCCACATCCGTCGGCGCTGTCGGGGTTGACACGTCCGACGTGATGTAGTTGCTCTGCGTTCCGGAGTCGCCTTCGCTGTGGTCCGTGTCAAAAAAACTCTGGCCGTCGTAACACGCCGTCGACTCGCCGTTGAGCAACAACGTCGTCAGCAGCTTGTTCGGATGCGTAGCGACGCGCCGCGCCAGCTCGTTGATCCGCACCATGATCTGCCCGGTCTTGTCGCGGCGCTGCTCGTCGGCGTCGATGCGCACCGTCGCTTCCCAGGTCTTGTTGACAATGGTTACACCCTGGCCGCGCAGCGGCTTGACTTGCCGCCCACCGACCCACTCGCGCACCTGGGGCACCATGCCGAGCCACTTGTAGGTTTCCGACGCCTGCCGACTCGAAAAGTGCAGGGCCAGCCGCGTCCACCACGCCGCCCGCGCATACTCCTCCAGCCGCCGATAGAAGCGCCCGACCACCGCCCGCGAAGTCAAGCCCGTATCCACAACCACGCTCATGCGTATCTCCTTTCACTACTTCCGTAAGTCCAGGAATGTCCCGTTACGCCAAGTCTCGGTTCAGAATGATCCACTCCGTGCCCGTGCACAGCACTTGAACGCAGTCAAACTGGGCGTCCACGCCGGCGAACGTAGCGCCACCGTCAATAAGCTCCGCACCGTCGCCGTCGAGCGTGACAGCAAAGGCGCTGGCGTTGGTCTTGACCAACTGGAACCGCGCACCGGCCCGCGCGCTGGCCACCGGCGGCAGCGTCAGCGTACGCGCCGCCGTATTCGCGATCAGCAGCGTCCGATTCAGGTGGTCGAGCGTCAGCGTTGCCGCCGCGTCCGCCAAGCTGACCACGGCGCCGTTCTCCAGCGCCCCGCTGACCTGCGCGATCGGCTGAGAGCGCACGCGGACCGTGTTGGTCGCTTCCAGCGCCACGATGCGCCCCATGCGACTGTTGTTCGTCGCCGTCAGGGTCAGCGTGTCGTCGGCACTGGCGTAGATTTCCTTGCCCACGTCGTTCAGTGACACGCCCGTCAGCGTGTGCACCACGTCCACCCGTTGGTGGAGCCGAACATTGATGCCACCGGCGGTATGACCGGTAACCGTGTTGTCGGCCCGTGCGTAGGCGACCCCCAGGAAGTCATCTCCCGCGACCAACGGCCGGGCGTAACCCGTGCTGCGATCGCGCCCGACCAGCGCTCCTTTGTAGATGCGCACGTTGTCCTTGACAGGCAGCTCAATCAGCTCCTGCGAAGTATAGAATTGCACATTCCGGTCAGCCGTCAATGCCATTGCTAGCTCTCCTGTAACGCCAAAGATCCACGACGGTCAACGGGTCGCGTGCACCACGCGCCCCGCGGCGCAAGCCTGTTCGTACGCGGCCAGGTCCTCCGCTTCGATCGCCCCCGGACCACTGCTCGCGGCCCCGCCCACGGCGCGCT
>JAGVEP010000220.1 GCA_020058145.1 Phycisphaerae bacterium
GGGGGGGGGGGGGGGGGGGGGGGGGGGGGGGGGGTGCGGTAACCTGCGGTGCGGACAACCGGGCCCGGCCTTCGCGTCGTCCGTCCTGTCCCTGATACCGTCTCCGACGTTATCCACCAGCGGGCGCAGCGGCTGGCGAGGCGCTGTATAATGGCCCTACACGGCCCGGCAGCGGAGCCGGGCGAAGTCATCTGGGAAATGCCGGCTGTATCGTGTGTGGAGACGATCGTTGGGACCCCAACTACTGCAGGAGGATTCAGAAATGTCCAGATTGACGGCGGTTTCTGCTCTCTTGTCGCTTTGCACGGCAACAGTGATGGCCATCCTGGGCGGATGTCCTTCCACAACCGGCGACGGAAATGGACCGATCACGATCGGCACAGTCACCCCGGCCTCCGGCCAGAATCTTCGAGCAACGGAGATCACTCTGACTGGAGGTGGCTTTGGCCAGACCAGCACGGTCAGTCTGATCAGTGCTCAAAGCAAGGAATATGCCTGCACAAACATTGTGCTGGAAGATGCCGAGCATCTCAAAGTGAAGACTCCCGTCGGCATTCCGGTCGGCAGGTATGCCGTACGCGCGGCTCGGGGTGCGCAGTTCTTCGAGTTGCCGGACGCTTTCACGGCCGTTGCGAACATCGTGGTCTCGGGTGGCCTGGAATCGCTCATTCACGTAGTCGACGTCTCCGACCTGGATCACCCCGAAGAGCTGCTGGAAATCCAACCCTGGGCTGATGGCGAGCCGAGCGGGACCGCCACGCCGACCGTCAACTACGACGCCACCCGTGTCTACTTCGTCGGCGACGAGAGCGCTACCCAACAGGCGCTGTACGGCGCCGACCTGGCCACCGGCGGCGCCCGTCGGAAGATCACCTCGAACGCCGTTCCGTACTACGGCAGCCCGGACGCCAGCCCGGGCGGGCCGAAGATCACCTTCGTGGGCGCCGAGTCGGTGGCCAATGTTCCCGATGTGTACATCGTCAACGAGGACGGCTCCGGACAGGCGCTGATCGCGGACCACGAGGAGGAACTCGTGGTCAACGGCGATAACACCGCTTCCTGGGGCCTGTTCTCGCCGGTGTTCTCTCCGGACGGCACTCAGATCGCCTGCATACGCAGCACGCTCTGCCCGGGCTGCACGCATGACTGGTATTCGGTGATCATGGTCATGAACGCCGACGGGTCCGGAAAGCAGGTTGCCTATTGGGAACCCGAGGAGCGTTTCTACAGCAATCTGCGCTGGACCTGGGACAACCTGCTGGTGTGGCAACGCCGCGACAGCGACGTATCGTCGCAGCAGATCGTTGCGCTCGACGTGGACACCGGCGACTTCTTTGCCGTCACGCCGCCGGACGCGACCTGGGAGGCGTTCGTGTGGCTCGTCTACTCACCCCTGGTTGACGGCCTGATACTCCAGCCCTTCAACACGGCCACGATGGCTTACTACCCGATTGTGGTCGGCACGGGCGCCGCGGCGGCCGGGGAGAGGAGCCTCGTCAACGTCCCCAATCCTGCCGATCCCGGGACATTCCACAGTCATTACAGCGAGATGGACTGGTTCGGCTGGAACGACTAGGCTATCAGGGTCGCGAATGGGACGAAGCCGCCCCGGGACCTCGCGTAAGTTGGCTTATCCCAAGTCGACCAAGGTCCGAGCTTCGGCCACGAGTTGTGCTGGTGTCTCCCGTACTTCGTTGGCGTTAAACAACCCAACCTGTCCCTACCGAAAACTCCGTCCGTGTTGATCCGTAAGGAGTTGCGCGTTTCGCCGCCTCCGGGCTGACCCGTTATGATTCACCCTCACAGAACCCGAACTGAGGTGCCGCGATGGCCGTTGTGAGCGGCTCCAACGGCAACTGGTACTTGTCCCTATCATCCTGGTGATAGGAGCAAGCACCCGCTGCCGGACAACGTGGTACGGAAATCACGATTCACGGCGGGGTGCGTATCGCCGCGCACAGCACACTGGCCTGGGCGCTCGAGTTGATGGCGGCGTTGGCTTCACACGACGGCGACCGGCACCGCGCGGCGGCGCGCGATGCCGGTCATTCGCGTAGCCGTGTGCCGAGCAGCGCTTACCCGCCGCCGCTCAGGAGGGCGACGAACGGATTGATGTCGTCGAAATCGATGTAGCCGTCTTGGTTGCAGTCGGCGAGGTCGCAGTCACAATCCGGGTACGCCTCGAGGTAGTCGTGACAGCTCCCCAACACCAGCACAAACGGGGGGATATCATCGAAATTGAGCGCGCCGTCGCAGTTCATGTCGCCCAGCCGAGGCGGGTGGCACAGGTCGTAGATTTCGAGAATCTCGCTTTCGCTCAAGGCCCGGTCGTAGATGCGGGCTTCGTCGATACTGCCGTCGAAGTAGTAGCGGGCTCCCTGCTCCATCCGGCCGATGTTCATGTTCCAATCACTTCCGGTGTAGCTGCTGAAACTGCTGTTGGCGGCCCTCCACTCCCCGTCGACGTAGAGCACAAGCGCGGAACCGTCGTACGTCCCGACAATGAAGTGCCACTTGCCATCCGCGATGTTTTCGTAGTCCCACGCCGTCGCTTGGCCCGGGCCGCCGTCGGCGCCCCCCACGGTCACGAATGTCGTGTCGCCATCAGAGGACAAGCCGATTCCGGCGTGGGAGCTGTCCATGTTGTTGAGAATGTAGGGCTCCTCACCACCAACGCTTGTCCGTCTGATCCAGGCGCAGAGGCTGAAAGGCTGCGTGCTGCCAAATTGCGGGAACGGCACAACGTCGACGTAGTCGTCGACGCCGTCGAAGTCCAGCGCCTGAGCACAAGCGCCATCCGTCCATGTCGCCCCGTAAATGGAGCCGTCATGACCGTGGCCCGAGCCATCATGAGCGACTGCGCCGCTGCCTTCGTCGAAGTTCCAGTGTGCCACGAGTCCCCGGTCGCGGTCGCCCTCGGCGGCGTTCACCGACCACGCACACCCGAGGACCACCGCCAACACGAGCCCCCGCTGACTTCCCAACCACTTCGCAATCATCGTCGTTCTCCTTTTTTGCCAAAAACGACTTCCAGTCGATCACTCGATCCGCGCCACACGGCGCGGACTGTCCGACAAAGCCGAGGTTCGGACCCCGGGCCGCCGAACAGGCCCAATCAGCCGAGGAACCCGAGCCTGTCCGGCACACGCGCGCCACTCGACCTCACAAACAACCGGCATTCCGAGCCGAGCGCGTCGATTACTGAACCTCTGCCCCTATAGTTCCGGGAAACTGCTGGGCGCAACGGAATTCTGGAAAAAAAGACGGCCGGGTCCGTGACACTTCAGGCGGGGCAGCGGTGGGCGACCCGGGCGACCCGGGCGACCCGAGCCGACGGCGCAAGCCGTCGGCGCCATGACCGACCGCTCGCGCGGTCGGCTCGGATTTCACGGCCGCGTGTGCGGGCGTTGCTCCAGCCGCGCAGAACAGTAAAATGGGCGTTCATGGAGCCGGAACGGGCGGTATTGTCCGACGAAGTCGTTCAGGCCGCGGTCGGCGGTTCGCGGCCCGCTCTAAATATCACTCTCGAAGCGCTGGCGCGTCGAGTCCCGGCCATGGTGGCGGCCCGCCTGAGCCCGACGCCGCACCAGTGGGGTGCCGTAGACGATATTGCGCAAAACGTCCTGCTCGGCCTGACCAAGGCCCTGCCGGGGCTTACGCACCCGACCGTCGCGGGTTTGCGGGCGTTGTTGTCAGGGATCGTCACGCGCCAAGTGGCCCGCTTTCTCAAACGGGACCCCGGCGGAGCGCGGGTGCAACCCAGCGTGCGTTCGCTCGACTCCACAGTCGCCAGCTTTTCGCATAGCGCGGCCGTGGGGGAGCTGCTTTCGGGCAGCGGTCCCTCGCCGCACACCGCCGAGGGGTTTTATCTGCGATCGTTTGCCACCTTGGACATCCAACAAGCGAAGTGTGACGTTACTCAAGCCGTGCAGCGCGATCCGCGGCACGCCTTGGCCTGGCGGCGGCTCGTGTCTCTCTGCGTGCTGAAGCAGGACTTCGACGAGGCGCTGCGAGCCGTGCAGGAGCTTGGCGCACTCTGGCGCGACGAAGGCGAGCAAGCCCGGCTGGAGGGCGGTGTTTACCTGACGTGGCGGAAATACGACCTGGCAATCGACCGCTACTCCCGCGCGATTCAGATTCATCCCGACGACACGAGCGCCTCTTGCGGTCGGGCATGCGCCCGCCTTTGCCAAAGGGACTACCCCGGAGCGGTGGAGGACTCGACGCAAGAAGTCATCCACAACCCAGCGAGCGAATGTCATTGGCCGCTCTTTCGGAGGGCCACGGCGTTGTGGGCCGCCGGTCGCGGGGCCAACGCGGCGAACGATTACCGCGAGTTTCGCCAACAAATTCGGCGCGCCTCGTGCGCCGACGCGCGGCTGTTTCTCGTGCTGCAGGATCAGGCGCGCAGCTTGGATCAGGCGGGTCGGACCCAGGACGCACAAGCGGCCCGCCAGGAGGCCGAGGAGGTACTAAAGGCCGCCCGGCAGAGTGTGTCGCCGGAAAGCTGGCTGGCACGCATCTTCGACTGCCTCGGGGATCAGCTCACCCCGGACAAACTCGTCGGCTGCGCCGACCGCCGCGATCCCGCGCGCGTATGTGAAGCGTACTATTACGCTGGCGAGGCGTGCCTCCTACGCGGCAAACTTGACCAAGCCCGAGAGTTTTTCGAGCAGTGCGTGGCCACGGACCTGGTTCTCGAGCCGGGAAAAGCCATGCCGCTGCCGATGAACGAGTATCACTTGGCCCGCTGGCGTCTCGATCGGTGGGCGGGCGCTGGAGACACGGGCAGCGGGCCGACGGCCGATCAGGGCCGCGCACGTGAGTAAGCGGTCTGTGCCTGGCTGCCCTGCCTGGGCGCTCCGACCAACGCCAGTTCCACAAACCCGACGCGACCCCAGTTGACGACTCTGCCGCAACGCTGCGCGCACGAACCGCACCACACCCTACGCCCGCTCCACGCTCCGCCTTCCAGTATGTCGGTACACTGGGCCGCTCGAATCCCGGACAGCATTGGGTCTCACCCGGCCGCGCCGGTGTGTCCCCGACCGGCGCGGCGGGGCCGCAGCAGTCCTCCCCGCGGCTCGAGCCACAAATCGGCCCTTGCGCCACGCCGGAAGCGTTCATAGCCGAGCGCGGCGATCATCGCGGCATTGTCCGTGCAGTACGCCAACGGAGTCAGGTGCAGCCGCAGCCCGGCAGCCTCGCAGGCGGGCTGCAATTGGGCCCGCAAGGCGGAATTCGCCGCCACAC
>JAGVEP010000040.1 GCA_020058145.1 Phycisphaerae bacterium
GCGCCGGGTTGCTGGGCGTGGAACGATGACGGCTTGCGTTCGCGGCTGCAGAGCACTACAATGACATAAGATTGATCCGAGTTGGGATCGTCTTTCGAAGTCGTTGGACGGCTAATTAAAGGGCAGCCCGGCTTTGCCGGGAGGCCTGTTGACGAGTAAGCCGGCGCGGCCGAACACCGTAGGGTGGCGGGCGCGCCGGTTTTTTTCGTGTTGGCCCCGGCGCGCCGGGTGCTCGCGGCCATAAGCCGCAGGGCAGAGACGACGCAGGCGCGTCCGCCGCGGCTGCGAGCCGTATTCGAATGGATGGTGACGCATGCTTACCGTTACGAAACCCGCACTCAACCGCTTGTCCCGCCGGCTGGCCCGCAAGGAGGCCGCGGAGGGCGTCGCCCTGCGATTCACGCGACGCGAAGGTGGCTGGAAGCTGGGACCCGATTCGGCGCGCCCCGGGGACGTCACGTTCGCCCACGATGGTCGAAACGTGCTGCTGCTGGACGAATCGGCGGCCAAAGCGATGGCGAATATGACTCTTGGGGTCAGGAAAACCGACGCAGGTCCGCGACTTCGGTTGCGCCGCGTCGCGGACCGCGACAAGTAACGGGAGTCGGCATTTCGGCGGCTCGAGCGCGCCGCTGCTCCGCCGCAGGTCACTGCGATCGGACTGGATCATGCCGCAGCCGAACTCGGACAGCGCAGCAGCATAAGGACGTCCCCGTGGCAAGCGAACCCGTCATATCCCCGGAGCAGGCCGGCGTCGCGCGGCCAATATCGAGCAACCAGCAAGACACTCACAGCCGCATCGCATTCGTCGGCAATTACCTGCCCCGCCGTTGTGGCATCGCCACGTTCACGACGGATCTGTGCGCTGCCCTGACGGACCAGTCGGTCGAGTGCCTGGCAGTCGCGATGAACGATCGCTCCGAGCGCTACGATTACCCGCCCCCCGTGCGCTTCACGGTCGAGCAGAACGACCTGGCCTGCTACCGCCGGGCGGCGCAGTTTCTCAACAACCGGGTGGATGTCGTCAGCCTACAGCACGAGTACGGGATTTACGGCGGTGCGGCCGGCAGTCACGTCCTGACGGTCCTGGCCGAGCTGCGGGCGCGCGTCGTGACTACGCTGCACACAGTCCTGCGCGAACCGAGCCTCGAACAACGCAGGGTGCTCGAACACGTGCGCCGGCTCTCCGACCGCGTGGTCGTGATGAGTCGCCGGGGCGCGGAATTCCTGCGGGAGGTGTACCGGATTCCGGCCGAGAAGATCGACTTCATCCCGCACGGCATTCCGGACTTCGCCTTCGTGGATCCGAGCTTCTACAAGGAGCAGTTCGCCGTGCCTGGCAAGTCGGTGCTGATGACCTTCGGCCTGCTCGCCCCGGGCAAGGGTCTGGAGTTCGTCATTCGCGCATTGCCGGCCATCGTCGCCCGCTTTCCCAACGTCGTGTACCTGGTCGTGGGGGTCACACACCCCCACGTGTTGCAGCAGCAGGGCGAGACCTACCGCCTGAGTCTGCGCCGACTGGCCCGGGACCTCGGCGTTGAGAACCATGTGGTGTTCCACAATCGCTTCGTGGACCAGCAAGAGTTGATCGAGTTTCTCGGCGCCGCCGACATCTACGTCTCCCCGTATCAGCACGAAGCACAGATCACTTCGGGCACGCTTGCGTGGGCGGTCGGCGCCGGCAAGGCGGTGGTGTCCACGCCCTACTGGTATGCCCAGGAACTGCTGGCGGACGAGCGCGGCGTGCTCGTGCGCTTCAACGATGCGGCCGCGATCGCGGAGGCCGTGAACCGGCTGCTGGAAAACGACGTGGAGCGCAATGCGATGCGCAAGCGGGCCTACCTGTTTGCGCGCGAGATGATCTGGCCCACTGTCGCCCGCGCGTACCTGGAGTCCTTCGCGCGCGCCCGTGAGCAGCGCGCCCAACACTCGTGTCTGACCCGCGCCTTTGCCCCTCAGCCGCGCATGAGCGACCTGCTGCCTGAAGTTCAGTTGCAGCACCTCAAGCGTCTGACTGACGGTACCGGCATTTTCCAGCACGCCCGCTTCGCGGTGCCCTACTACCGCGAAGGGCACACCACCGACGACAATGCCCGGGCGCTCATGTTGATGGCCCTCCTGGACCAGCTCGGCGAACTCCCGGCCGACGAAATCGAGGATCTGACCACCCGGTATCTGGCCTTCCTGGCTTACGCCTTCAACGCCGGCGCGCGGCGCTTCCGGAACTTCCTGGCGTACGAGCCGCGCCACTGGCCCGAAGAGATCGGATCGGACGACTGCCACGGCCGCGCCCTGTGCGGGCTGGGGGCACTGGTGGGCCGCTCCAAGCGCCCCGGACTGCGGGGAATGGCCGTCGACCTGTTCCACGCCGCGCTGCCCACGGCCCTGGAACTCAACTCGCCGCGTGCGTGGGCTTACACGCTGCTCGGGATTCACGATTACCTGCGCTGGCTTTCGGGCGACCGCGCCGCCGAGGAGGCCGGCCGGAAACTAGCGGACCGGCTCGTAACACGCTTCCGCGAGTCGCAGCGGGAGGGCTGGACTTGGTTTGAAGACTCCCTGACGTATGCCAACGCGTGTCTGCCGCAGGCGCTGCTCGTGGCGGGCGAATCCTTGGGCCAGAGTCACTGCACCGAGGTCGGGTTAGCAACCCTCGGCTGGCTGATGGACGTGCAACGCGCCCCGGCCGGACACTTCGTGTCTGTGGGCTCGAACGGCTTCTACGTGCGCGGGGGAACATGCGCCCGCTTCGATCAACAGCCGATCGAGGCCTGCGTTTCTGTTTCGGCCTGTCTGACGGCCCTGCGTATCACCGGCGACCCGCGGTGGCACCGGGAGGCCGAGCGCGCGTTCGAGTGGTTCCTGGGGCGGAACGACCTGGGCTTGCCGCTTTGCGACCTGCGCACGGGCGCGTGTCACGACGGCTTGTGCCCGGACCAGGTAAACGCCAACGAGGGCGCGGAATCGACGCTGGCCTATCTGTTGGCCCTGGCTGAGATGCGTCTGGCGGATCAAACGAGCGTGTTGTCCGGCGGTGCGAACACGACGTCCGAGGCATCCTCCAGGACCCAGGAAGGAAGCCATGCCGGACAATCAGCATGAGGTGCTGTTCCAGCGGCACGCCAATAACCCGATTCTGACCACGGCACACTGGCCCTACGCGGTCAACACGGTCTTCAATCCGGGCGCGACGCGTTTGCAGGACGGCACGACCCTGCTGCTCTGCCGCGTCGAGGACCGCCGCGGAATCTCGCATCTCTGTGCCGCGCGCTCGGCCAACGGCGTCGACGGCTGGACCATTGATGCGGCACCCACTCTGCTGCCGGCGGATAACCATCCCGAGGAAGCGTGGGGCATCGAGGACCCGCGCATCACCTATGTGGCGGAGTTGGAGCGGTACGTAATTGCCTACACGGCCTACTCCCGCGCCGGTCCCGGCGTGTCGCTGGCGACCACGCAGGACTTCGTGCATTTCGAGCGCATCGGAAGCATCATGATGCCTGAGGACAAGGACGCGGCGCTCTTTCCGCGCCGCTTCGGGGACTACTGGGCGCTCGTGCACCGTCCGATTTCGCCGCTCGGCGCCCACATTTGGATGGCGTACTCCCCCGACCTACGGCACTGGGGCAGTCATCACCTGATCCTGGCCGCACGCCGCGGGTCCTGGTGGGATGCGAACAAGATCGGGCTGTCAACACCGCCCATCGAAACGCCGGAGGGTTGGCTGCTGATCTACCATGGCGTGCGGCAGACCCCGGCCGGCTGTCTGTACCGGATCGGATTGGCGTTGTTCGACCGGGACACGCCCGAGCGCTGCCTGCAGCGCGGGGACGCGTGGCTGTTCGGGCCCGAGACACCGTACGAGCGCGAGGGCGATGTCGGCAATGTCGTTTTCCCCTGCGGATTCACGATCGGACCCGATCAGGACACACTCCAGCTTTACTACGGTGCCGGAGACACGTGTATCGGGCTCGCCACGGCCAGCATCCGCGCGTTGCTGGCGTGGCTCAAACGACACAGTGCAGCCGAACCGCCAGTCGGGGCGCACGCCTAAGCGCGCATCAACGCCGCTGGGCCAGAGCCAGTCAGGAGACCGGTAGTACGCATGGTAGCGACGCGACATAACGAACCTGGCAAACCGAGCGCGCTGCTGACTCCGAAGACCGTGTTGGAGACGCCGAAATTCGACCCGGACGACCGCTTCCGTCGCGCGCTCCGCGAGCGGGTCGAGCAGTACTTCACCAACACCGGCCGTCGCCCACGCGACGCCCGGCAAATGTACCTGAAGACGGCGGTCGTGCTCGGTTGCGTTATGACGTCGTACGCGCTGCTCGTGTTCGGCGCGACGACGTGGTGGCTGGCGCTGCCGCTGGCCGTTCTATTGGGGCTCTCGCTGGCGGCGGTCGGTTTCAATGTTCAGCACGACGGTGGGCACGGTGCGTATTCTGACCATCGCTGGGTCAACAAGCTCGCCGCCATGACGCTGGACCTGCTGGGTGCCAGCTCCTATGTCTGGGCCCGCAAGCATAACTCCATTCACCACAGCTTCACGAACGTCACCGGCCAAGACGATGACATCAACGTCGGCTTCCTGGGTCGGCTGTCGCCGTACCAGCCGCGCTCGAAGCTGCACCGCCTTCAACACTGGTACCTGTGGGTCCTCTACGGCTTTCTGGCGATCAAGTGGCACCTCTACGACGACTTCCACAACGTGCTCGCCGGCCGCCTCGGCCAGCATCGCGTCCCCCGCCCACGCGGACGCGACCTGGTAACATTTCTCGGCGGTAAGGCCGTGTTTTTCGCGCTGGCGTTCGGGGTACCGCTCCTGCTGCACCCGTGGTGGATCGTCTTGGCGTTTTACGCCACCGTGTCGTTCGTGGAAGGCCTGGTGCTCAGCGTCGTATTCCAGTTGGCGCACTGCGTTGAGGAGGCCGAGTTTCCCATGCCGTGCCCCGACACGGGCCGCATGCCCACCGCCTGGGCCGAGCACCAGGTCCAGACCACGGTGGACTTCGCCCCCCGCAACCGGCCGCTCTCCTGGTTCATCGGCGGCCTGAATTTTCAGATCGAGCACCACCTGTTCCCGCAGATTTGCCACGTCCACTATCCGGCCCTCGCGCCGCTCGTCCAGCAGACGTGCCACGAGTTCGGGCTGCGCTACGCCGCCAAACCGACCTTCCGGGCGGGCGTGGCTTCGCATTTTCGCTGGTTGCGACGGATGGGCCGGCCGGATGTCTACCGTGGCGTCCGTTTCTCAACGCCCGCAGGACGCACGCTGCTTGCCAGGGACTTCAGTCCCTGACGAGTGATCGTTTTCACATTCTCTTCCGCCCGCCGGGCGGGCAGAAAAGAGAAGAGAAGAGAAGAGAAGCGGGGTGTCTTCCAGGGTTTCAAGGCCCCTGGCAGCCAACGCGCGCCCTCCGGGCGAGGAATTGCGTCCGCCTACGCCCCCATCGCCACGGCGGTTGCGCGGCACGAGAGCCCGGGCGCATAGAGGATCAAGAAACGCGAAAGCGTCGGTCGCGCCGATCCGCCAGTGAACGAGCCCATAGATCAGGGTGGAGGGCACCACGCCGCGCGACGCACCCGCTGTGATTACGCGCTCGACTCCTAAATGCCGGCTAAGATGCGATCCGCCAACCTGTTGAACTGCGTCCTGCAGTCCTGGACAGCGGCGGAGTGCCCGCCGATCGCGCCGTCGGCTGCTCTGAGATGGAACATCGGCTTGCGGGCATCCTGCGCCATCGGCATAAGGCTTTTGAAGTGCTTCAACATGGCCAGTTGATTGTCGTCGTCTTCCGCAACCCTCGCTTTGGGTATCCCGCCAAGTACTTCTTTTGCGTAGGTTTCGGGGATTCGGTTCGCCCATTTCAGGTAGGACTTGACGGGGCGATTCTCACGAACTGATGGATTCAGAAGGACGTAACCCAGCGGTTGCATCTGCCCGGATGGGAGTGGGAGCCCAGCGGGCACTTTACCCTTCCGGCGCGTCTTCCAACCCTGCCGCCAGTCCCTAAGCGTAGGCCCCAGGTTGCGAAGACCTTGAAGCGAGAACAAATCGGCGCCGAGCGGGATAACGACGAAATCCGCAGCCACCAAGGCCGCGCGATTCATCGCCCCGATGTTAGGGCCGACATCAATCAGCACCAGTTCGCTGCCGCACTGCTCAGCCGCGAACTTCATGATTCGGTGAAACGCGGTGACTACCCGAAAACCATCGCCCGCGATCGGAGGTTTATCATCCAAACACTTTCCCCATGCGTCCGACAAGCGGTCCTCGAACGTGCTTAGACCCAAATCTCCCGCAATAATGAAGAGTTCGGGCGCGATTCTGATCGGCCTGGGCTGTTCGATATCGCCGAGGCTCTCGATAAGAGGGGCAACCGCGCCGAGAATTGTCTCCGGGTGCTTGCCTTCAGGCCAGAGCTTTTCGATCTCGGATTCCTCGAGAAAAATGCTGGTGAGGTTCGATTGCGGGTCCAGATCGATCGCGAGCACACTGTGCCCCAGGTCGCGGAACATCCACGCAAGGTGGTACACCAACGATGTCTTGCCAACTCCGCCCTTGTTGTTGAAGAAGGCGATGGTCTTCATGGCCGCACTCCCACAATCATCGCCAGGTGATTGTCGCCGACGATGTACTCAAGGGGCGGACTCTGGTTCTTCGCCAACTCTCTCTCTACAAGGGCGATACCGCGCCCGAATCTATTCGCGAAGCCGAGCGTCTTGGCCGCTTCAGCGAGGACCGGATTGCGGTAGGCAGTTCCGTTCGGGAATTGTTCCTTGGTCAAGTCGCCATAGAGCGAACCCGGGTTCTGAATCTCGATTCGGTTTGAGAAGTGGTTAACCGCTATGGGCGTCGTCGAATCGTGGTAGTTTCGGTGGATCACGGCGTTGATGAACAACTCGTGAAGAGCGATATCCGGAAAAGCGGCGACGGTCGCATCGGTGAGATCGGCCTTTCGTATGGGCCGGTGATTCGCAAGGTCCTTAGCCAGCCGGTCGAGATCCCGCATCACATTGAGGAGGTCACCCGAGATCCGCTGATCTTTTAGTACGGTGTCCGCCTGGGTCGCGCCATCGTACTTAACATACTGCACGTATGCGCCCGGAAAAAAAGACAAAGGATCCTTACCGAAGAGGAGCACGGCGGCATTGGTTGGAGAGTTGAGCTTCCGGTGGAATAGACGCAGGGAACCTAGCTGTTCCTCCACCGTGCGAGCGTTTTCATCCAGGACTTCGCGAGACACGGCGCTGGGGAGGTAGCTCAGCTTGAATAGTTCCAGTGCCAGATCATCAACCGATGCTCCGGTGCACGCACGCGTATCCCAAGTACTTGCGCGGTCAACTCGACGCTCCTCCAGACGCCGCTCCTGGTCCTGCGTAGCTCGATCGGCGGTCGGCCCAGTGCGAATCCAAACCGTCTGCTTATACCGAACTGGCGGCATGTCTGACGGTTGAACCTCCACGACGGCGATGTCCGCGCCGTCATGGACAGCCTTGAAGACGTTCATGTTCGGGATCGGGAGAATATTGCCGTTGTGCCGATGACTCGCGAGGCTCTCAAGCAGGCGCTCGTCGATCCTGGCGCCGGTCGGCGTTCCTTTCTTGTCCACTCCCACAAACAGGTAGCCGGATAAGCCCGAACCCGGCATGTCGTTGGCGAAAGCGCAGATCGCCTTGCAGAACTTCTCCGCGTCACTGAGCGATTCGGTGCGCTCGACCCGGAACGACTCAAGGTCTGCTAGCAGCGCTGCGATTTCCGCCGGTTGACCCATGTTGGCTCCCATGTTGGCCGTCGAGGGTGTCGCCGTCAAGAAGGAAGCCAGGTCGCGCGCGGAAACAGAGTCGCGGACGAGAATTGCTGCTCGCGGTGCGTGTCGTGCCGACTTGACCTGCGTGCGATGCTGCGCGCCCGGACTGCGAGGCGGATGCACGCTCGTCGATCGACAAACCCGGAAACCTCGGAAACGCCGTCCGGGTGCGAGAAGGGATTCCCGCATGGACGGTGCGAGAAGGGCTTCTCGTGCCAGCGACCAGGCTACCCGCGGTGATGGCCCCCACGACGTGAAAAGGCTCCGCTCTCATCGCGACCACGTCGGGCAGCGGGGCGTCCGGCGGCCCATGGGACATGTCCTGCCCGCAGGCGAAGAACCGCAGGAACGTCCGGCGGCGCTGCGTGACGTGGCCGCGGAACCGAACGTGTGCCGCGGCCCGCGCGCCACGCTTATGAGTTGCGAGCACGGTCTGATCGCCCTGACGCGCTTCGCCCGGTGGCCACGTTCGATCAAGGCGCGAACACGCCGATTCCGCCTCCTCGCGAAACGCCGTTTGACATCGCTCCGGCTTCCCCCTATGATCCGGTTGCATCCCGTGGATCGATTGCCATTGGAGCACAGCCAGGTTCCGATGGCATTGAACGGCGCGACGCGCGTCCGACACATCCGTTGCCTGGGGCTTAGAAAAGAAGAAGTGAATGCGTTTTGATGACCTGCGGCTCACCGAGCCGCTCCTGCGTGCTGTACGCACGGCAGGCTATCGTACCCCTACCCCCATCCAATCCAGCGCCATTCCGCACGTCCTCGCCGGCCGCGACGTGCTCGGCTGTGCCCAGACGGGCACCGGCAAGACGGCCGCGTTTGCACTCCCGATCCTGCAGCGTCTGAGCGACCGCACCCCGCGTGGAACCGCCCCGGCCGGCCGAATCCGCGCCCTGATCCTCTGCCCGACCCGCGAACTCGCCCAGCAAATCCACGACAGCTTCCACACGTATGGCCAATACACCGGCGTGCGGCAGACCGTCGTGTACGGCGGCGTCAGCCAGGGTCCGCAGGCCCGCGCGCTAAAGGCCGGCGTCGACGTCCTGATCGCCACGCCGGGACGCCTGCTGGACCTCATGGGCCAGCGCCTGGTCAGCCTCGCCGGCGTCGAAATCCTCGTCCTGGACGAAGCCGACCGCATGCTCGACATGGGCTTCCTGCCCGATATCCGCCGGATTCTCGCGCAGGTGCCGCGGCAACGCCAAACGCTGCTGTTCTCCGCGACGATGCCTGACGCGATCCGCGAACTCTCGAAGCAGATCCTGCACAACCCGATTCCGGTACAGGTGGCCCGTGTCTCGGCGCCCGCCGAAACGGTGGCGCACTGGGTTTATCACGTGGAGCAGCCGGAGAAGCCCACGTTGCTCACGCGGCTACTGGCGCGCACGCCGCGGGCCCGCGCGCTGGTGTTCACGCGTACGAAGCATGGCGCGGACAAGCTCGCGCGGCACCTCCTGCGAGCCGGCGTACGCGCCGCGGCGCTGCACGGCAACAAGTCGCAGAACGCCCGCACCCGCGCGCTGGCCGACTTCAAGTCGGGCAAGCTGGCGGCGCTGGTGGCCACCGACATTGCCGCGCGCGGCCTCGACATCGACTCGCTGCCGCGCGTGGTGAATTTCGAACTACCCAATGTGCCGGAAGACTACATCCACCGCATCGGCCGTACCGGCCGCGCCGGTGCCAGCGGCGAAGCCTTGTCCCTGGTGAGCAGCGACGAGCGAGTTGAATTGCGCGACATCGAACGCCTGCTCAAGCGGGAGATTGCAACCTCGGTCGTGCCCGGCTTCGAGCCGCA
>JAGVEP010000260.1 GCA_020058145.1 Phycisphaerae bacterium
GGCGGCGGGGGCACGTGGGGACGTGGAAACGTGGAAACCGGCCGATTCCGCACCGTCCGTCGGGCCACGACCGACACGGGGGTCGGCCGCTACACCCTCCGTCCCTTCTATGACCGGGCACACCACATACGCCTGCTCGCCCTTCTCCAGGCGCCCGCGGACGTAGCTCATCACCGTTTCCCACTTCGCCGGCGTGACGACCTTCGTGATGATCCGCCCGCGGCCCGGCGGGGACTGCCGCAAGACCGATACGTCGAGATCGCCGAAGACCGTCATCGCCAGCGTCCGCGGGATCGGCGTCGCCGTCATCACCAGGTAGTGCGGCAACGGCCCTTTCGTGCGGAATTCGTGCCGTTGCAGCACGCCGAACTTGTGCTGTTCATCCACGACCACGACGGCGAGCTTGCTGAACGTGACGTCCTGCTGAATGAGTGCCTGCGTGCCCACGACGAGGTCGATTTCGCCGCGCTCGACCGCCGCGAGCACTTCGGCGCGCTCCTTCTTGCCGGTCTTGCCGCGCAGGATGATGTAACGTACGCGGCTGTCGCGCAGGTAGCGGTCGATGTTGTGGTAGTGCTGCTGGGCGAGAATCTCGGTCGGGGCCATGATGGCCGCTTGCCGGCCGTTGGCGACGGCGACCAGACCGGCATACAGCGCAACCACCGTCTTGCCGCTGCCGACATCACCCTGGAGCAGGCGCGTCATCGACTGGCCGCTTTGCAGGTCCTTCACGATTTCGCCAATCGCCTGATCCTGGGCCGCGGTCAGCGGAAACGGGAACCGCGCGCGAATGCGGGCGTCGATCTCCGGCGTCACGGGCAGCTTCTGGCCGCTCTGCAGCGCCAGCCGCTTGCGCCGCCGCAGGGCCATGGCCATTTCCATGAGCAGGAATTCCTCGTAGGCCAGACGCGTGCGGGCTTGGGCGAGGGCGGCGTCGTCTTGCGGGCAGTGCATCTGTCGAATGGCCCGTTCGCGCGTCGGCAGCGCGTGTTTGCTGCGCAGCCGCGGCGGCAGGATTTCCTCAACCGGCAGTTGCGCCTGCGCCAGCACGGTCTGCACGGCCCGGCGGATCAGCGGCGACTTGAGCGTGTCATTCCCGCGATACACGCCGACCTGCTTCGGCCCCGTCGGGTGCTGCAACACCACGGCGTCGGGATCAAAGACCTGCACACGCGGCTGGATCATCTCGGGGTGGTCGTCGTAGAGACTGACCTTCCCGGATGCCACGACAATCGCCCCGCGGTAGAGCTGTTGGCCGCCGTAGCGTTCGTTGAACCAGCGCAGGATGCACGTGTCGGTGCCGTCGGTGACTTCGCAGCGCATCTGCGGCGGCCGGCCACCGACGCGCACGACCTCGCCGCGGATGGTGGCCGTGGTCCCCGGCTCGAGCTCCTCGATGGGGACCTCGCCGAAGTCCAGCTCGTGGCGAAACGGAAAATACTCGAGCAGTTCCCCGACGGTGTGCAGGCCAAGCTGGGCGAACCACTCCGCCCGGCGGGGTCCGACACCCTTGAGATACTGGATCGGACTGTCGCTGCGCAATGCCGTCATGAATTTTGGATTTTAGATTTTGGATTTTGGATTTTGGATGGAGCGCCGGGCCATCGCGGGCTTCCAATCCAAAATCCAAAATCCAAAATCCAAAATCAACCCGGCCTACGGAATCGTGAGCTTCGTGCCGATCTTGAGCTTGTCCTTGTTCGGGACGACGTCTTTGTTGGCGTTCCAGATTTCCTTCCAACGCTTCGAGTCGCCGTAGACCTTCTTTGAGATCGAGGTCAACGTGTCGCCCTGCTGGACGACGTACGTCTTCCCGCTGCCCCTCCCGCCGGCGATCAGCGTGTCATCCTTGCCGGCCTTGCCGCGGGCCGGAGCTTTCTGGACGTTGCCCGCGTCGTGCGGCTGGGCCGTCGTGTCGGTCGCATACGGATCCGTCGCGTACGGATCCAGCGTGACCGGCTGCTTCTGCTCCGTCGTCGGCGGCGGAGTCGTGTCCTGGTGTGCCGTCGGCTGGGGCTGTTTGTTCTCGCACGCCGCCGCGGCCAGCGCCACCACGCTCAAGAGGGCCAGGTGCCAGAGTTTCATGTTCGTGATTCCTTTCAATTGACCGCTAATAAGCCGTGCCCACCCTACGGGTCGACGGCAGAATCATCCGTGCGCATGAAACTCGAACTGGGCCGGTTTGTAAAGCGCGCCGCGGCCAGCGGCGTTTCGATTCGCAGCTCGCCGGCCGGAGTGACGCGCACGCACACGGCCCCCACGTCGCGCGTCAGCAGCACCCGGCAGCCCGTGCCCAGCCGCTCCGCCACCAGACGCTCCAGCTTCGGCCGCGGCGTGCGCGTCGAAACGAGCACCACCGCTGGCGATACGGCCGTGTAGAAATCCGCTGTCGCTTTCGGCACGACCGATCCGTGGTGCGGTGCCACCAGAACGTCGGCCCGCAGGTCCAGCTCTCCGGCCGCGTGTCGCCGGACCAATTCCTGCAGAGCCGTTTTTTCGATGTCACCCGTAAGCAGGATGCGGCGCCCCACGATGGTCAGCCGCTGAACGAGCGACGTGTCGTTGTCGCGCAGCTTGAGCCCAGTCTCGTCGGGCGACCAGAGCACCTCCACGGTCACGTCGCCGATCCGCCGCCGGTCGCCGGCTCGCAACGTATCCGGAGCTGGCGTTTCTGGCGGCAGCTCGCGCCGGAGACGGCCGAGCGGGCTGTCCGTCGCTACTTGCCCCGCGAACGCTGGATTGGTAGCCCAGTGCGCGACCGGCACCCGCGTCATCAGCGTCGGCAGGCCGCTGTAGTGATCGAAGTTCGCGTGCGAGACGGTGACCAGCTCGACTCGCCCGCCGCCCAGCGCCTGGAGTGCTTGCGCCACGACCTCGCCGACGTCCGTGTTTGTGTCGGTCCCCGCGTCAATCACCGCGGCGGCCCCCTCCGGAGTCTTCAGCACCACGGCGCTGCCGTTTCCGACCGCGAGTACGTACAGCGTAACCTCGCGCGAATGGCTGAGCGCCGTCCAGCCAACCCACAACACCCACGTGACGACCACCACGCACAGCGGGACAGCGCGG
Source organism: Phycisphaerae bacterium (assembly GCA_020058145.1). Taxonomy (GTDB): domain Bacteria; phylum Planctomycetota; class Phycisphaerae; order UBA1845; family Fen-1342; genus JAGVEP01. The sequence continues at coordinate 3,067 of JAGVEP010000260.1, forward strand.
CGCTGCACGACCCCGACCTGCTGTGCCCGTCGCGGCCAGACGAGCCATAGCATTGCGAGATACGTCCCGAGTGCCAGCCACGCCGGTGCCGGCCGCCACGGCACGAGCGTTCCCGGCAGTTTTGGAAATAGTGTGACCAGCCCGAGCACCGCGTCGACGCTCCAACGCAGTAGCACACCCAGCAGCAGCCCCAGCGGTGGAACCAGCGCATTCGCCGTCAGCGTCAGCAGGCTCAACACAGTCGCCAGCGTGACCGGCAGCGCCAGCAGCAGACTGCCCAGCCAGCCCCACGGCGTGATGTATCCAAAGTGAACGAGTTGCAGCGGCAACGAAACCACCCACGCGACCAGGCTCGCGAGCAACGCCCCTAGCAGCACGCGCTCCGCCGCCCGCAGCACGAGCTGTACCGTCGTTTGCGCCTCCCGGCGTGGCGTGCCGTCGGGCTGTCGCCGGAATATGCGTTGCCACACGACCGGCAGAACCGTGACGAAAGCCAACACTTGCACAAACGAAAACTGAAACCCAGCCCGGAATAGTTCAAGGGGGTTGAGCAGCAGCACGAAGCCCGCGGCCAGCGCCAGCGCATTGATCAGGCACAGCGGACGGTGCAGCAGGGCCCCGAGCGTCGCAATTACGCCCACGACGGCGGCGCGCAGCACCGGCGCGTTCGGCTCCGTCACCAGCGCGAACAGCACGATCACGCAAGCTACCCCCGCCAGCCCGAGTTCTTCCGCGATCACTGCCATCAAAAAGTCGGTGTGCGCTTCAGGCAAGTAGAACAATTTTTCCACGCTGGCACCTAAGCCTACGCCCAGCCACTCGCCGCGCCCGAAAGCGATCAGCGCATGGCTTAACTGATAGCCCTTACCATACGGATCAGCCCAGGGATCCATGAAGCCGATCACACGCTGCAAACGGTATGGAGAGGACAGTATCAGCGCAGCAAACGCCATCGGCAGCGCCACGATCAACGCACCGAATACCTTAACGTTAAAGCCGCCCAACCACAGTGTGCAAAAGGCGATAGACAGAATCACCACAAATGCGCCCATATCCGGCTCTTGCAGCAACAGTCCACCCACCACCACAATCAC
>JAGVEP010000479.1 GCA_020058145.1 Phycisphaerae bacterium
GAGCCGCTCCGCCGCCCGGCGGGCGACGTCGCCATCTGCATCCAACAGCAGGACGCGTTGCGCCTCGCAATTCAAGGCCAGGTCATACGCCAGAGCAACCCCCTGCCGCCCGGCACCGAGTACGACATATTCGTAGCCCACAGAATCCTCCGAGAGTCTCACGCCCGGCTGTCCCAGGTCGGCTCCGCGGCCCCGGCGGCCTGGTTTTGGCAGCGGGCCATGACGAAGAGCACGTCGGACAGACGATTCAGGTACCGAATGAGCTCCGGACCCACCGGTTCCGCCGCCGCGAGGGCCACCATTTCGCGTTCGGCGCGCCGACAGACGGTGCGTGCGACGTGCAGATGCGCCGCGGGCTGCGTGCCGCCGGGCAGGACGAAGTTCTTAAGCGCCGGGAGCTTCTGATTCAACTCGCCGCTCGGCGTTTCCAACTCCACCACGTGCCGTGCCTCGATCCGCGGACCCGGATGCCCTTTCCGGTCCGCTTCGGGGATGCACAACTCCGCACCGACATGGAACAGGTCGTTCTGAATCCGCCGTAGCGGGTCGACCAGTTCCGGCGTCACGCCGCTCGTCAAAACGACGCCCAGCACGGCGTTCAGTTCGTCGATGGTGCCGTAGGCGGCGATGCGTGGCGCTGATTTCGGCACGCGCCGGCCGCTGCCGAGCGCGGTCGTGCCGTCGTCGCCGGTGCGGGTGGTGACTTTGGTGATGCGGGGCATGTAGGTCCTCGCGTGTCGCGCTGCCGAGACAGTGTAGCGTCGCCGGGCTGCGGCGGCAGTGGCAGCGTGATCCTAATTGGACGCGCCCCAGGCGGCGGAGCTATCCTACCGTGCCAGGAGAGCCGCGATGTCCGACCAATGCCTGGCGGCAGACGCGCTGAAGATATGTCCAACGTGTCTTCGGTGTATCGCGACGGACTCGGACCAGATCGATGATTCGGTGCATCGATTCGTTCGCCTGCTTGCGTGCTACGAGGTCATAATAAAGCTCCTAGCGAATGCCGCTCATGCCGTCCATGTCGAGACAGGGCCGTCGCCCCGGTATATCGAAACCTTCGATACGCGTTTCGTGAAAAAAAGGCCTGCTCTCGGCGACTGGTACTGGATCCTTGAGGATACAAGCAAGGCAGTAAGCAAGGGCGGGCCACCTTGGCTCGCGCAGTCGATGCGCTGGCTGCGCGAGGAGGCCAAGAAAGACACCGCGATATCGCGCTTGGGGCGGTATGTTGGCCTGGCGCGGCAGTCGTTGCCGACGGAGGGCCCGAACCAGCCGTATTCAGGCTTCAGCTGCTTAGCGAGGATCGTCGAACTACGCAACGCATTTGGCCACGGGGCAGTAACGCCTCGCTTCGCTGAGCGGTATAAGGCCCTCCTAACCGAGGCTTTGGAGGAGTTCGTACACGGCCTCGCTCTGGGAAAAAACTGGAGCTTCGTAGTGCCGCTTCGTTACGACCCAGCGGACGCAAGCCACGCAATAGTAATGGACCCTGAGTCGCCGGATACGCCCCCAAAGAGTATCCCGCTTGGAGAGCGCACCACCGGACCCCAGTGGAATTCGCTTTACGTTGGAGCTCCCGCTGAATCGTTGGAGGATTTTGTAAAGCTCGCGCCTCTCGTCCGTTATGAGCGCACCCTGCGTGACTATGTTTTCCTGAATACATTGGAAGACGGGGAAGCCGAGTATCTCTCCTATCGCAGTGGTGACTTTGATTTTCAACACGCATCAAGCGACTGGCGCGGATTTTTCGGAATTGCTCCGGCTGTTCCAGAAGTAGCGGTGGAGCCCGAGCCGGTGCCGCCTACCGTGCCGATGGAAGTCACCCCGCCGCCCGGAGCAGTGCCGCGAGTCGAGCCGGAGCCGCCGGCCCCGGAAGTAATTATCCCGGTTCCACCTGCGAAACCGAGCGGGCCGAGCATCCGCGATCTTGTCGCCGCCTTCGTTGACCTTGGCAAGCGCACCGTTCCGCCAGACTGGGGTGTCATTCTGGATCAATGGGAAACGACTCTCTCGCCATTGTCGGACGATACTCTGACCCAGTTATTCGCTGAAATGCAGGCGGCCGTTAAGGCGGACTCATCGAGTGAATCCCTTCTCCTTTTTCTCGGTAATCTTGAGCAGCGTCTCGGCTTCCATGAGCAGGCAGTCGATCAATTCAAGGTCCTTTCCAAAAATGCTCCAGACAATAAGGACCTCAAGTCACGCTATGGTTGTGCGCTGCTCTTGTGGGGTAACCAAGTCAAGGCTGACGGCAAAGCAAAGCACGATACAACGGTGATCCGAAAGGCGAAGGAAATCTTGGGCGAGGCGATCGGGCAACTTGAAGGCTCCTTGCATCCTCCACCTTTGGAGCGGGCTCAGGTTTGGCCGAACGTGCGAGCCCTAATCATGCTGGCAGACGCGTGCTGTCGCCGAGGTGAATTTGAGCGGGCGGCGAAGTTCTGCGATGAAGGGCTGAAGCTCGAGCGGGACAACCAGAGGCTTAAACGCCAACGGGCTTTTATCTATGAAACAAGTGGACTCTAAATTCTAGTCGAAATGCTCTCGGTCGGGGTAAGACCCGCGCGCTCACCCATGAGGCTTAAACTCGCGCTGCGGTTGTTGAAGCCCATCGCCTTCGTGGCCAATGCGCCTCCCAGTTCCCTCCGCGTGCCGGTTGATGGCTCGGGTAGCGGGCGCGCGCGTCTGGCGGGGGCGGCGCGAAAGACCAGCGAGCCAACGAATCCGAAAGGCAGGAAAAACGCTCACGGGCGACTATTTGCCCGGCCCGGACGCCGACTATCAGGCGCGGGGCACGAACTTCGTCACGTACGCCGACGCGAACCTGCCGCGCGCGAACACATGGCAGACCTCCCGAAGTAAGTTCAACCATCTTCGACGCCTCCGGATTTGCGCTTCGCGCCCTTTTGGATACGGACTTGGCAGTCAATTGGCGGCTCGTCCAGCGCCGGCGCCTCGCAACCGGTGCTTGTCCATCGGCCCGCGCACGGCGCGCTGTTCACCGGGCTGGCCGACAGCGTACACGGGTGCCAGGAGATGGATCAGCGTCTTGCGGATGACCGTGAGACGCTCGCGGA
>JAGVEP010000237.1 GCA_020058145.1 Phycisphaerae bacterium
GTGCGGCGCCCGGCTCAGCCCCGCCGGACAGCGAACGCGGGAAGGGATTCCCGCCAGAGGGGGTGCGAGAAAGGATTCTCGCACCAGCAGCCCCGCCGGAGAGCGGCACGGATTGCACCGCCCGCAGCGTGCCATCCACGTAGATCGATACGTCCGTCGAGACCGGTTCCGGCCCGAAGTTCTGAATCGCGAGGAACACCTCGATCTTGTCCGGTTGCTCGTAGTTCCTTTGCGTGCGGAGTGCGGTGATGCCGACGTTGTCCCGCGCGGCCCCGACGCGGATCATTTCCAGCGATCCGCTCCGCAGGCTCGCCTGGTCGAGATTCGCGATGCGCCCGTCAGATAACAGCACCAGCCGCGCCGGCGTCTCGCTGCTCACGGGCGTCTTGTCCGTCGTCCGGGTCGGCGGGGCCATGTACGCGTCAGCCAGATCGAGCGCCTCGCGGACATCCGTGCGGCCGTCGGTTGGCTCGATACCCCGAATCAGCTCCACCAGGTCGGTGACGTTGGTGGTGAAAGGCGAAACGATCGTCGCCCGGTCCGAAAATGCAATAATCATCACTTGCGTGCGCGGCTGAGCACCGGCGAAGGAGAAAAACGACTGCCAGCCGCCGCTGCGTTGGTTGAGCGTGCGCACGAGCCGCTCGGCCTGCTCTTTCGCCTGCTCAAGCCGGGTTTGATCGCCCTCCGTGGTGTTCATGGACGCCGAGCGATCGATCAGCAGGACCACGCGGTCCGCGTCGGCAACCGCTGTCTTGACGATGGGCCGAGCCAGCGCGGTCACCGCCGCGGCGAGGATCAGCAATTGGAGCAGCAGCAGCAGGTTTTTGCGCAGGCGTTGGAACGGGGCGTTGACCTGGAGGTCCTGAACCGCTCGCTTCCACAGGAGCGTGGAGGATACGAGCTGTTCCCGCCGGCGGAGCTTAAGAAAATAGAGGATCAGCAGCGTCGGGATGACGATGGCTGCAATGGCTGCCGCGGCCCAGAGGTTGAGGAAGCTCACAGTCGCATGTTACACCCGCGCTGGCGGCCGGTGCGAGAAGCGGCGAGTGCGGCTGGTGCGAGAATCCTTTCTCGCACCCCCTCTGGCGGGAATCCCTTCCCGCGTCTGCTTCAGAATTCCAAAACATCCGGCGGCATGCACATCTCGCGCCGCCCGGCATGCCACGCCGCCGAGCTGTAATACCAGTCTTCCGGCGTCGCGACGAGGTGCTTGCGAACCGGGTTCTCATGCAGGTACCGCAGTTTCTGCGCGAGCACTTCGGGCGAAGAAATCTCCTGCGGATGAAAGCCGTCCTGCCAGAATGAAAACTCCCCGCGCTGCCGTCGGGCGCGCTGCGCCCCGCGCTCCAGCCACCCGAGAACCGTCTCCCGGCCGTCGGCGACGAGGCGGTCGTGAATAGTGCGCGAGGTGAACCGCTTAAAGTCGCGCATCACGGCGTGCAGGTCCTCGGCGGCGGCGATGGCGTGCAGATGATCCGGCATGACCACGTACGCGAAAAGCTCCAGGCCCTTGCGCGCGCGACAGAATGCCAAGGATTCGATCAGCGGGTCGATGTAGCGCGCCTCGATGAAGACGGGCGTCCAATCCAGGACCGTGATCGTGCAGAAGTGCGGCAGATGCTCGCCGACTTGATAGCGACTCATTGTGGCGAGATTATCGCGCCGCGGCGTTCGCGGGAAGGGATTCCCGCGGCGGTGCGTGCGAGAAAGGATTCTCGCACGAGCAGGTCAGGCTGTAAACCTCGCGGGCCGACCTCTTAAGTTAGCGCATCGGCCATCAACCGCTCAGCAGCGCGACGAAGGGATTGATGTCGTCGAAGTCCACGTCGCCGTCGGCGTCGCAGTCGCCGGTCAGGATATCGCAATTCGGGTATTGCTGGGCGTAGCCAGCGGGGTCAGACAGCGCCAGCACGAACGGGTTGATGTCGTCGAAGTCCACGGCGCCGTCGCAGTTGAGGTCGCCGGGGCCGTTAAGGACGGTCACGATTACTTCCGTTCCGGGGTAACTGGCCGTGTACCGACCCGGACCCGTCACGGACGTGAACTGCCCGGCGGTTCCATAGAACGCGGTCAGCACCACGAAGCTCTGACCGACGATTGGGTGAAAGCCGTCGATCAGCCGCAGGCGCAGCGCGCCGTCGAGATAGGCTACGGCGTAGCTGATCACAAGCCGATCGTACTCTCCAGGGTCCGTGCCGCCCAGGTCGATCTCGAGTGTTCCGTCGGCGGCCTGTGTATATCCCGAGTGAAACGTGAGCGTGCCCGCAGAATCGGCGGAGCCTGGGGCCACGGTGCCGCCGGTATTCTGCACCGCGCCATAGTAAACGCACCCGCGCCCGGTGAGCCGGCCGCCTTGGAGTTGGACCGGCGTCTGGTTGACTGCCCACAAGCACGCGCCTGCGTCGATGCGGGTCTCGCCGGCGGTTTGCGTGTATGGGTCAAGTTCCAAGACTCCAGCCGGGACATGCACCAAGCCCGTGTTGTGGAAGGCGATCCCGTTCATCGACGCACCATCGGATCCACGGAACGTGCCGCTGTTGTTGACCACCGGCCGCGGCTCCGTCGGGGGATCGGACCAGCCCCATCGGCATCCGCCCGGAACGTCGATGGTCCCGGTATTGTTGATCACCGACCCGCTGCTAATGGTGTTGATGAACGGGCCGGTCCACGTTGCGGATCCGTGATTGGTGACGGTGTGACGCCAGATATCGCACCATCCGGTGTCCACGGTCCAGCTCGCGCCGGGCGCGATGATCGTCTGGCCCGTGCCGTAAAGTCCACCGAGGCGCATGAACAGGCTGGTCGTACATGTCGTTGTTCCGACCATTTCGAACGAGCCGCCCTCGGCCGACAGGTTGGCGATGCTGAGGCTCGGCTGAATGTGCACAACGCCGGGATTGACAATCTGGAGCACCCCCGTGCCGGTAACGGTCGTGGCCGGCAGCAGCGTAACGTCCCCGCCAGAAAACGAGAGCGTGCAGTTGGGGTCGATGCTGAGCGCGGCGCTGCTGGTGCCCTGGCAGGACGTGAACATCAGCGTGCCCGTGTACACCTCCACGCCGCCGCTGAGATCGAGCTGCGCTACCCGGATATCGAACACACCGGAATCGGTCAGCCTGCGGATGACGCCGGTGTTGCGAAGCGTGCTGTTGTCGTAGAACACGATGGCGTTGTGATCGTGGAGCTCGAACGTGCCTTCGTTGCGCAGTTCCGCGTTGTTCCGCACGACCAGGCCGTCGCCGGCGAGCTTGCGGGCCAGGCCCTGGTTGATCAGCAGGCCGCCGTCGAGGAGCCCACCAGACACGACGTCCAGGTAGGCGCCGGGCATGACCGTCAAGGTGGTCGCCTGCGTTCCGCCGCCCGAGTACTGGATGTGGCCGTTGATGACCGCTGGAACGCTCGTGATGAGAATGCTGCCATACTTCAAATCCAGCACGCCGTCACAGACGAGCGCGTGGATCGAAGCGGCGCCTCCCAGCCAGGACGTTCCGCCGGCGCCGATCAGCACGTCGTCGCCGCTCCCGGGCAGCGCGGGGTAGTTCGGGTAACAGGAACCCCGGCCCCAGTTGTTGACGTAAGCGTAGGTGTTTGGGTCGCACCAGCCGCCGTCGCAATGCGTGTGCCAGTCCAAGTTCCACGGGCCGCAATAGGGCTGCCAGACAAAGGTGTCCGCGCGGGACGACGCCGTGGCGACGAGCAGCAGGACGTTCAGGCAAGCTGCCGTCGCGCACGGCAGTCCACGGTGCGATTTTGGACTCGATTTGGTTTTGGATGTGTACACGCCCTGTGCTCCTTTCCCATGTCTCTGGCCCGGCGGATTGCGACGCGGTCTGACGCGCGCCGGTTGTTGTCCGGCGGCACTCGGCAGCGCGCAGACGTGACATTTCGCACCGCCCGACCCTATGACTGCTATTTTACCGAAACCCGTCCCAGGACTGCAATTGAAAATTGGTCCCCGGCTCGAAAACTCCGCTGACCGCCGGCTGATTCCAAGAATACCGCCCCTCAGCAGCGTCGGCGTGTGGTCCAGCGCACGGCTGGTGCGCGGCTGGTGCGAGAATCCTTTCTCGCACCCCGTCCGGCGGGAATCCCTTCCCGCGTCTGCTTCAGAATTCCAAAACATCCGGCGGCATGCACATCTCGCGCCGCCCGGCATGCCACGCCGCCGAGCTATACCACCAATCTTCCGGCGTCGCGACGAGGTGCTTGCGGACCGGGTTCTCATGCAGATACCGGAGCTTCTGCTCGAGTACGACGCGCGAAGAAACCTCCTGCGGATGGAATCCGTCTTGCCAGAATGAAAACTCCCCGCGCTGCCGTCGGGCGCGCTGCGCCCCGCGCTCCAGCCCCCCGAGAACCGTCTCCCGGCCGTCGGCGACGAGGCGGTCGTGAATAGTGCGCGAGGTGAACCGCTTGAAGTCGCGCATCACGGCGTGCAGGTCCTCGGCGGTGGCGATGGCGTGCAGATGATTCGGCATGACCACGTACGCGAAAAGCTCCAGGCCCTTGTGCGCGCGACAGAATGACAAGGATTCGATCAGCGGGTCGATGTAGCGCGCCTCGATGAAGATAGGTGTCCAATCCAGGACCGTGATCGTGCAGAAGTGCGGCAGATGCTCGCCGACTCGATAGCGGCTCATGCTGGCGAGACTATCGCGCCGCGGCGTTCGCGGGAAGGGATTCCCGCGGCGGTGCGTGCGAGAAAGGATTCTCGCACGAGCATTGTTCGGCGCTCGAATCGGACAATGCGTTTGCCCTGGGCCGCTACCTGAGCAGCCCCCGCTGCCGCAGATACGCCAATACCAGCACATCGAACTCCACCCGCGTGCTAGTGAACAGGTACGTGATGCCCCGCCGCGTACAGTGGTCCTTGAGCCCCTGGCAGTACGACTGGAGGTTCGCCTTGTACCGGTCGAGCAACGGCTTGCTGATGGTCACTTCCGCGAGGTCGCCGTCCTCCACGTCGCGTAGCTTCAAGTCACCGGCCAATGTCGGGTCGATTTCCTCGGGCGACAACGCCTGGATCACGTACAGGTCCAGGTCGCGGCTCAGCAAGTATCGCAAGCCGTCCGCATACCCGCCCTTGTCGAGAAAATCGCCGAGCACGACGACCACACCCTTGCCGGCGTGCCGGACGGCGAAGCGTTTCGCGACCGCGGCGAAGTCCGAAGTGCCGTCGTACGGAATATCCTGAAGGAACTTGATGACCTGCGCAACCAGCCGCCGCCCACGGACGCCGCGCAGCTCGTGGTTCAGCGTGCTCGAGTAGCCGTAGAGGCTCACGCGGTCGTAGTTCACCAGGCCGATGTACGCGAGGGCGGCGGCGACGCGTTTGACGTACAGCCCCTTGTGCGGGTCGCCCCAGTCCATGCTCCCGGACACGTCGAAGAGCACGGTGACGTTGAGGTCCTCCTCCTCCATGAACAGCTTGAGCACCAGGCGTTCGAGCCGGGCGTAGATGTTCCAGTCGAGGAACCGCAAGTCGTCGCCGACGACGTAATTGCGGTAGTCGGCGAACTCGACGCTCTCGCCTTTGCGTTTGCTCCGCCGCTCGCCCTTCATCCGGCCGCTGAAGATCTTGCGGGAGAGGATCTCGAGCCGTTCGAGCTTGGCGATGAAGTCGGGGGAGAGGAGGTCTTTGTCCTCAGGCCGTCGCTGTATTGCAGCGGTTGGCATCCTGCCCTCGTCGGGAGCGCTGGCGCGAACAGTTTGTCGCGACATCACGCATTCAAGAAGTCGTCAACATCGATACCCGCCTCGCGGAGCACAGCGCGCAGCGTAGCCTCCGCCAGGTCCCGGGAGTGGTGCGGCAGGGTCACTTTTCGCCCCGTCTGCTTATGACGCCAAACCTCGTGGCTGCCTGGTCCGGGCCGATCAAACGCAAACCCAAATGTGCGCAGCCGCCGTGCAACCTCCCGGTAGCTGATCCCCGCGAGGCGCCCCATTACTGAATCCCCACCGGAATCGTGACGTCAATCGGGCCGCCAGGCGCCGCTCGAGCCAGCGCCGGCGGCAAGGGGTCACCATGTTCCAGGCAGGATTCTACGATCTTGCGCGTCAATCCCTGCGCGATTTCCACCGTTTCGACGATGCTGCGGCCCTCGGCTACCAGGCCCGGTACGTCGGGGCTCGTGGCCACATACCCGCCTTCGTCGAGCGGCTCGATTCGCAACTGGATGGTCACCTCCGCCATGTTGGCACCTCAGCGCGTCATTCTACCCGTCCACCCGGCGTCGCGACCATAGATTGCGAGCGAGTTTGGCGTGCCGCATGCGGGGCACCGCTGCGGGCTGGCGCGCAGGTCGTACCCGCATTCCTCGCACAGGTCGCGCTTGCGGCGCGCCCGGCGGCGCGCACCGCCGAGCGGTTTTCAGAGCAGCAGCGCGGCCCGTTTTCGGTTTGCAACCACCTTTTATCGGGACTACGCTGGCCGCCATTCGAGGAACGTGCGATGCCCGATTACATCCCCGGCGGTGATGCCGCCAGTGATTTTGAATGATCCCGCCCTTTGACGATTTCGGCTGCCTGCCGCCCGGCATTCACTCGGCCACGCTGGCCGAGGTCGAGACTCGGTTCGGCCGACAGTCGCAGCTTCGCCGCGTACAAATGGAGTCGGTTCGCTGGATGATCGACTTGGCGGCACGCGCCGGCGTCCAGCGGATTGTTTTGAATGGCAGCTTCGTCACGGATATAATGGAGCCGAACGACGTGGACTGCGTGTTGCTCCTTGAGCCCGGCCGGCGGAAAGACCGCGCGGCAGTCCGTGCATTGCGAAAGGGCTTGCCGTTTCTGGACATTGCGCTCGCGGATGCGGGGGACTTTGACGAATTCGTGAGCGTCACCTTCGCAGCCGATCGCGCCGGAGCGCTGAAGGGCATGGTCGAGGTGATCCAGTGGATCTGAGAAACGAACGAGAAGTGGCCAACACGCGCACGAAGCTTGCGCGCCTGGAGGCTCGCTACGCCGCTCATGAGAACGAAACCGGCGGCGACGAGGAGTTGCGCGAGATGACGATGGAGTCGCTCGCACGGCTCATCAACCAGTTCAAGGAGGAAATCGCCCGCTATGAGGCACATCAGCCCCGGCGCCACGACGTGGCGCGATCATGAGCGAGCGGCTCCAGCGCACGGTCAACTTCACGGACTCGGCGACGCCGGTGGCAACTGAATGATCCCGCCCTTCGATGACTTCGGCTGCCTGCCGCCGGGCATTCACTCGGCCACGCTGGCCGAGGTCGAGGCTCGGTTCGGCCGACCGTCGCAGCTTCGCCGCGTACAAATGGAGTCGGTGCGCTGGATGATCGACTTGGCGGCACGCGCCGGCGTCCAGCGGATTGTTCTGAACGGCAGCTTCGTCACGGACGTAATGGAGCCGAATGACGTGGATTGCGTGCTGCTGTTTCCGCCCGGCAAGCGCAGAGATGCGCGGGCTTTCAAAGAACTGCGCGACGGCTTGCCGTTTCTGGACATTGCGATCGTGGGTGCAAAGCGATTCGAGCGGTATGTGACCCGACTCTTCGCCGCCGACCGCCACGGCGTTCCGAAGGGCATGCTGGAGGTGCTACTTGATGCTCCAAAATGACCGCCAGCTCGCCAATACGCGCGACAAACTCCGCCTCCTCGAGGAAAGCTACGAGGAAGTTCACCAGGAGACGGGCGAGGACGAAGAGCTGCGCGCGGCCGAACTGGAATCGCTGAAGCGCTTCATCAACCAGCTCAAGGAGGAGATCGCCCGCTACGAGGCACATCAGCCGGCGCGGCGGTAGTCTCCGGCGATGTCGGATGTTGGAAGTGGGATGCCGGAGTTCCGAATTCGTCTTGTCTCCGTTACATCCGCCCCCCGACATCCCACATCGGCTATCGGCTTGGGGCCGTGGAGCGAGACGGCGACAGGTAAGGACCATGTATGCCTACGATCTTCCGCTGGCTCGGATTTCGCTTGCACTTCTACAGCGACGAGGGGCACGAGCCGCCGCACGTCCACGTGCGCCGCGATGAGGATTCGTGCAAGTTCTGGCTACAGCCTGTCGCGCTGGCGTACACTGATGGTGTGAGGGAACACGAGCTTACGCAGCTTCGCGAGGTAGTTGAAGAACACCGCGAGGAGTTTTTGAGGAAATGGCATGAGTACTTTGGCTAGCGGCATCGGCAACGCGCGGGCCGTTCGAGCGTGGATCGACGGTCGCAAGGTGCGCGTCGAGCTTGAGGACGGGCGTGAGATCGCGTTTCCGGCTGA
>JAGVEP010000486.1 GCA_020058145.1 Phycisphaerae bacterium
CCGCTGCGACCCCGACCTGAACCCAAACCCAGGAGCGCGACAGCGTGTCAATAAAATCGAGAAAACCGACCTTGCGAAACCAGAGAACATCTCACAGGGGGAGGACAGTGTGGGGGTTGCGGCGGCGCGCGTTGTGACCCTCTCCGAACATCCGGGCTGAGGGCTGAGGGCTGAGGGCCCCGGCGCCCGCCGTTGTTTTTCCCGGGCACGCCCGCCCGGATTCCTTATTACGCGTTGATTCGATCCCCGTTGTCGCCAGCGGTCAACTGGGGGCAATAATAATCCTGCGTAGAGACCCGAGTCGTATTGGACAATGCCACAGGACGTATTCCGGACATTACTTGTCCAAGTTTGTAGTGTCGTCCGTATAGTCGGCTGGTACACCGACGGCCGTCAGATCCGCCGCCGGATCGCCCGGCGCCGCCGGCCGGGCGATGGTCGCCGCGTAAATCCGCTTCGCACCCGCCCGGCGCAGCACTTTCGAAACCTCGGCGATCGTTGCCCCGGTTGACACGAGGTTATCGACGATGCAGACCGTCCAGCCGGTCAGTCTGGTCTTCGGCCACGGCGGCAGCCACCAGGGCGGCGCCGCAAAACAGCCGCGCACATTCTCGAACCGCGCGGCTTTGCTCGGGATGTTGGTTTGGCTCGGCGCGTGCCGCGCCCGCCGCACGAGCCGAATCACCGGCCGCCGGATGCGGCGGGCAAGCGCCTCGGTGAGCACGGCGGCGTGGTCGCAGGGCCGCTGGCCACGGCGTAGCCAGTGCATGGGTACCGGCGCCAGTGCGTCGATTTCCTGCAGCCAGCCCTGCGCGGTCATGGCCTGGGCGAGGTGGTCGGCGAGGTACTCCGCGTTGCGCTCCCAGCCGCGGTACTTCAGCCCCAGGACGAGTCGCCGCACTGCGGGCGTGTAAATGCTGACCCGCGCGACACCCGCGACGTTCCAGAACAGCTCGTACTTGCAGCGCGCGCAGCCGTCGGCGTGAATCGCCGGCTGGGGTGCCGTCCGCCCACAGCGTGGGCAATATGGCCGTGCGAGTCCCTTCTGCACCTCCGCGTGACACGCCGCGCAAACCAGCCCCTGTCGTCCGTCGATCCACTCGCCGCAGGCGGCACACGTTTGCGGCAGGACGGCGTCGAGCAGGCCACTGCCGAGGGTGCGAATAGCCGCGGACGCGCTGGTGGCCAACTGGAATGCCATCGTGGGCTGGTTCAGGGTTCAGGGGTCAGGGGTCAAGGTCCCGTCCTCGGGTTCATCGCCCGGCTCCTTGGTCTCAGCCGGTGGTTCGAACGTGGTCACCTGTAGCTGACCCGCCGCGTCGAGTTGGATTTTCTTGATGCGCAGCTCGGCCTGGTCGAGGATTTGGCGGCAATGGGCGGCGAGGGCCATCGCCTCCTCGTACTTGTCGATCGACTCCTCGACACCGATTTCACCCGCCTCCATCGCCTGAACGATGGCGTCGAGGCGTTGCAGCGCATCTTCGAATTTGAGGCGTTTGGCTGGTTTGCTCATCGCGCGCTCTTCCCGTATGGGCGAATGTGCGCATCATGCTCGCGTCTGGTGCGAACGGTCAAGTTGCCGAGCAGGTGCGGCCATTGGGGATTTTGGAATTTGGATTTTGGATTTTGGATTGGGTGGGGTGCTGCCGTCGGCCCGTCCTACGGTGCTCGCGGGGGCTTGGTACCCCAATCCAAAACCCAAAATCCAAAATCGAAAACCCGAGCCTTCTGTCGCACCGTCGCTCCCGTTTGACAAGGCCCCCGCGCTTCCTCATACTCCCGGCCGGTTGTCGCAGTGCAGCGGTCGCCCGGCCGCTGCGCCAGCGGCGGGCAAGAACAGTGAGACCGCTAAGGGATCGGTAGGAGTACGGTATGGCCGGTCGTCCTTTCGGCCAAGGCGGCCAACCCGGTTTGCTTTACGGGGTCGTCGTCTTCGCCATCGTCGGTGCCGCGTCGCTTGGTCTGTTTATTTTCCAACTGACCAAGAACAAGGCGGCCGAGAACCGGGCCCAGACCGCCGAGCACCGCCTCGATCAGTACGTCGGCCGCGGTGCTCCGCCATACTACGTCGACGAGGCCACCGCCCGCAGGACGAACGTCGTGGCGGTCATGGCAGAGGATCTGGCCAAAGTGGCTCAGCTTGTGACGGGCGGCGACAAGGACGTCGGCGCCACCGTCCTGGCCAAGAGCGAGCAGGTGCTCACCGACATCGGCGCCCGCAAGCCGGGCACCATCGCCAAGGGCGACACGCTGTTGGCGGCCCTCACGCGGCTGGGCGACCTGTACGCGCAGGCGCAGAGTACCGCTGACGCCCTCATCACCGAGATGAAAAGACTGCGCGAGGACAATGCCTCGCTGACGGCCCGGCTGAAGACGCAGGCGGATCAGTTCGACGCCCAGGTCGCCAGCTTGAGCACGCAACTCAACCAGACGCAAGGGGACAAGTCCCGCGCGGTCGAGCAAAAAGACGCCCAATTGCGGGACCTCCAGGCGACCCTCGACGTCCGCGAACAGCAGTTGCAGAAGCTGAAACGCGAGGGCAGCACGGTCTCACGTGAGAAGGACCTTGAAATCACTCAACTCGAAGCTGTGATCGCCGACCTCCAGGGCAAAATCAGGGCCATCAAGCCGGAGACCTTCGACCCGAACGCGATTCTGACCAGCGCCGACGGCCGGATCATGCGGGCCATCCCCGGCAGTAGAGTCGTCTACATCAATCTCGGGGCCAAAGACAAGATCAAGCCCGGCATGGGGTTCGAGATCTTCTCGCGGACGCGGGAATCCGGCAGCGATCTGCGCGGCAAGGCGTCGGTCGAGGTGGTCACGGCCATGGAGGAAACCGCCGAATGCCGCGTCACGCGGAGCAGCCGGCAGCCGATCCTGGAAGGCGACATCGTCGTCAACATCGCCTATGAACGGAACCGCCGGCCGAAATTCGTGGTCCGCGGCGATTTCGATCTCGATTACGACGGCGTGACCGATTACAACGGCGTGGAGCAGATCACCAGCCTCATCCGCCAGTGGGGCGGGCAGGTCGTTGACACGCTGGACGAATCCGTGGACTTCGTGGTCATTGGGCTACCCCCGACCGGGCCGAGCGCGGCGCCCGACGAACGGGCCAGCGCCGTGGTCCGCGACCAGGCCCAGCAGAAGGATCTTGAACGGAGCCGCTTCCGGGCGGAAATCGAACGGGCTCAGAAAATGTTCATCCCCGTTATCACGCAAAACCAGTTCCTGTTTCTGACCGGCTTCGCCGGCGAAACGGCGGTCGCACAGCGCTAGGAATTCCCGCGGGCCAACATCAGAACGCGAAGCGCGAGCGAGCGCACCCCGCGAGCGGCTCTGGCTGCACTCGCTTGCGTGTTCTGACAGACTCAGTAAAACAGGATAGGTATCTCCCGCGGAATCTGTTCGGGCTTGCCCCACAGGATACGGCCGGTTGTTTCCCGATACACTGGTTGGCGGTCCCGGAAGCGCTGCACGTCCCGCTCGCCGAGGCGCTCTGCTTCGCGCGAGTTGCGGTCGAGGGCGGCCGCCTGCCGGTTCAGGTTATCCGGGATGAACTCCGCAGCCCGGCGGAGCCTGGCCGGCCGGTCCTGCTCAGCCTTGCTCCAAATGCCCATCGTCTCGCGCAGCCCCTCGGTGCGCATCCGCACACGGCGTTCACTTCCCGGAAGCGGCTCGCAACCCACGCTTGCCGCCAACACCGCCACCAGAACCCCGAACCTCAGAGCGGACCCTGCGGCTGTCGCTAAGTGTTGTGCTGACGCAACACCGGCGGTTATCGGTGGTTGCCTCGAAGCGGACGATTCATCCATGGCGATGAATTCTACCCGACTTTCCGTCCCGGAGTTGCGGGTGATGACGCAAAAGTCCAGGTGCGCTTGCATCGTGAACGGTTCCGAGTTATTATGCTGGTGCGGGTGGCGACGCATTTCCGTCACCTGTAGGTGCCAAGCCCCTGAAGAATTGTGAGGAGGAGTGGCCCCGCCGCGAAGGACAGTCTCCTTCGCGGTGGGCATCTGTCATCTACCTCTGCGTCAATGCCTTTTGGAGGTTGGAGAGAACCAGGGGACCGTGAATTGGGCGGCTTGGCCGGGATCGGTCAGCCGCCCAGTTCTTTTCCTCAGCCGCCGGCTTTCCGTCCCTCTGTGCCACCGGGAAACCGACGCATCACGCGAACAGCGCCAGGATTTCGTCGACCGTCCGTGCGCTCGCCCCGCGACGGCTCATGATCGCTGCCCGGCCAGCCTGGCCCATCCGCTCCCGGCGCGCCGGATGGCGCAGCAGGTCCAGAACGGCGGCTGCGAGAGCGTCGGCGCAACTCACGCGCCGACATGCCGCCTCAGACAGCAGCAGACTAACCGCGTCAGCAAAATTCTCGGTGTACGGACCGACCAGGACCGGCTTGGCCAGCCCAGCCACCTCCATCACGTCCGAGCCGCCCAGCGGCACCAGACTCCGCCCGGCAAACACAACCGTCGCCAGCGAATAGAACTTGCGCAACTCGCCCAGCGTGTCGCCGAGGAAGACCGGGCGCGGCTCCGAGACGCCAACGGGGACCACGGGCGCGTTCGTGCTCCGCCGCAGACAGGCATAGCCGCGCTGGACGATCAGCCGGGCGACCTCGTCGAAACGTTCCGGTTTGCGGGGGATGATGGCAAGCTGTAGCTCCGGGCCGTGCTCCAGAACGCGCGCGTACGCGTCGAGCACGGCCGTTTCTTCCTCTGGTCCTGTGCTGCCGCAGACCCACAGTGGTTTGTCGGCGTCAATCCCCATGGCCTGGGCGAGTTCTTCCTGTCCGGCGATGTGGTCGCTGACGTCCGCGGCATCGTATTTCACGGACCCGGTGACGGCGATGCGGTCTGCGGGCACGCCGAGCTCGATGAACCGGGCGCGATAGGTCTCATCTTGCGCGCCCACCCAGCGAATCCGCCCAAACATGCGGCGAGCCAGCCGGCGGACCACCGGCCAGTTGAAGCGTCGCAGGCTTTTCTCCTCGGTCACCCGGCCGTTAGCGATGACGACCGGGATCTTCGCCGCAGACGCGACTTCGAGCAGATTCGGCCAGACTTCGAGTTCCAGGAGGACGATGATCGACGGTCGCACGCGCGTCAGCGTCTGGCGGATGGCGAAGGAGAAGTCGAGCGGGAAGCGAAATACGATCAGGTTGGGATACAGCTCAGCGGCGCGGCGCAGGCCGGTCTGCGTGGTGCTGCTGATAACCACGACGACGCCGGGGGCACGGCGGTGCAGTTCCGCGACGAGCGTCCGCGTGGCGTTGATCTCGCCCAGCGAAACACCGTGCAACCAGACACAATGGGCGGCGACGGGGCGATTTGGAACGCGTCCGAAATACTCGCGCAGCGGCACGCCGGACGGCCCCCGTTTCCGCCGCCGGTAGATCAGCCACGGCGTGGCGAGCAGGAGCGCCAGGGCGTAAATCACATCGAGCAAAATCGACAGCACGTTTGTGTTCCCGGGCGCCCGAGCTGCCGTCTACGCCGCCGGCGCCGGCTTTCCTCACGTCGCCCGCGGTCGTAGAATTCGCCCGCACCGACGTGTTTGGGAGTCTCTGATGTACCTCGTCTCCAAGCGCTTGAACCGAGTCGGCATCATAATCGCCTGGTCGGCGTGCGTCGCGGCCGTGGGTCAAACTACGTCGCCGGCGACCCAGCCGACCAGTGCGTCGACGACGACCCAGGCGGCGACGCGGCCGGACCTGGACCCGGTCGTGGCCCAAATTCTGACGAAGCTGGAACAGCGGATCGTCGATAACCTGCACGCCCGGCTGGCCTGGCGGCAGCAGTACGTCGTGGACCTGCCCGAGGACGTGATTACAAAGCGCGGGCGAATCTGGTATCGCCGGATCGAACCCGTCGCGAAGTTTCTCATTCATTTCACGGAGCAGACACGCGGCGAACGGAAAGACACGCTCGACGAACGGCACATGTTCGATGGCCGGTGGTATGTCGAGTTGCAGTCGCGCACGAAGACCCTCACGAAGCGTGAGGTCCGCCGGCCCGATGACAAAACCGACCCGTACAAGGTCGGCGCGGGGCTTTTTCCGCTACCGTTTGGGCAGAAGAAGGCTGATATTCTGCGGGAGTTCGAGGTAACGCTCGTGCCGTCCGCCGCGGATGACCCGCAGGGCGCGGACCACCTCCACCTGGTTCCACGGCCGGGCACGAACACGGGCCAGAACTACCGGGAACTGGACTTCTGGGTCGACCGCGAGGGTCTGACGGCGGGGCTGCCGATCAAAGTGCGCGTTGCCAAGCTCGACGGCACCGGCAAGGTCAACTCGCACATCACGGTTACGTTCGATGATGCCCGGCTGGACGACCCCAAGTTCGACAATGGTGTATTCAAGCTGAAGGCCCCGGATGGCTACCAGGTGATCGAAGAACGGCTGGAAGAAATTCCGCCGCCGTAGGGCGGGTTCCGCCCGTCAAGACAAGCGAATACGGTGGGCGGTGCCCACCCTACGGAAGGTAAGAGCTTATGAGCATACTGATCGACAAGAGCACTCGCGTGATTTGTCAGGGGATTACCGGCAAGGCTGGCGCGTTCCACACCGCCCAATGCCTCGAATACGGGACGAAGATCGTCGGCGGCTGCACGCCGGGCAAGGGCGGCACCAAGTCCGAGCACGGTCTGCCGGTCTTCGACACGTGCCACGAGGCCGTCGCTGCCACCGGGGCGAATGCGACCATGATCTTCGTTCCCGCCGGCGGGGCCGCCGAGGCGGCGATGGAGGCCGCGGACGCGGGCATCCGGCTGGTGGTGCTCATCACCGAGGGCATCCCGACGCTCGACATGGTGCGGGCCCGCAAGTACCTCGACGACACGGGCGTCAGGCTCATCGGCCCCAACTGCCCCGGCATCATCACGCCCGGCCAGTGCAAGATCGGCATCATGCCGGGCTACATCCACAAGCCACCGACCCGCGGCTCGAAAAACGTCGGCATCATCTCCCGCAGCGGGACGCTGACATACGAAGCCGTCTGGCAGTGCAGCGAACGCGGCCTGGCCCAGACCACGTGCGTCGGCATTGGCGGCGACCCGGTCAAGGGCCTGAACTTCATCGAGCTGCTCGACCTGTTCCAGGCGGACGCCGAGACGCACGCGATTGTCATGATCGGCGAGATCGGCGGCAGCGACGAGGAACAGGCCGCGGCGCACATCAAGCAGCACGTGACCAAGCCGGTGATTGCGTTTATCGCCGGCCAGACGGCCCCGCCCGGCAAGCGTATGGGGCACGCCGGCGCGATCATCTCCGGTGGCGAAGGCACGGCCCAATCGAAGATCGCCGCACTGCGGGCCGCGGGCATCACCGTCAGCGACAGCCCGGCGACGCTGGGGGAGGCGGTGGCGGGGGTGCTGCGATGAACCGGGCGCCGTCGGCTGGCCGTACTGCGCAGGACCTTGACTCTCGTTCGTTCTTTGTTAGGATGCCAATGATTAGGGACGCCGGTTCGAGCATACGAGTCGCACATGCGTAGCGAGCTTGAACAACCTACAGCACACGGCACGTTGTTGGATCTGCGACCGAGGGGGTGCAAGGTTGTTCACGGGGATGCGCGCGCCGTGCTGCCCAAGCTCGAGGCACGCACTTTTCGTTGTTGTGTCACCAGCCCGCCCTATTGGGGACTGCGCGATTACGGCTACGATGGGCAGATCGGTGCCGAAGCCCTCTTGGAGGATTACGTAGAGTCCATCCGGGCCGTCTTTCGCGCAGTCTATCGCGTGCTGACCGACGACGGGACGCTCTGGCTCAACATCGGAGATGGATTCACAAGCGGGAATCGGGGGTGGCGAGACACGGATCGGAAGAACCCCGCCCGGGCTATGTCCTATCGCCCCCCGACGCCACCCGGCCTGAAGCCCAAGGACCTGCTCGGTATCCCCTGGCGCCTGGCGTTCGCGCTGCAAGCGGACGGGTGGTACTTGCGTGCGGACAACATCTGGTACAAACCAAACTGCCAGCCGGAGTCCGTGAAGGACCGGCCGACGCGCGCCCACGAATATGTGTTCATGTTCTCGAAATCGGAACGTTACTTTTACGATCACGAAGCCGCTCAGGAGCCAGCCAACGGGGACGGCCGCCTGCGCAATCGGCGCAGCGTCTGGGCGATCAACACGGAAGCTTTCCCGGGAGCGCATTTTGCCACTTTCCCACCGAAGCTAGTGGAAGCCTGTGTGCTGAGTGGCACGGAGGCCGGCGATCGGGTGCTCGACCCATTCTTCGGGTCCGGGACGGTTGGGGTGGTGTGTCTGGCACTGCGACGGAACTTCGTCGGGATCGAGTTGAAGGACGAGTACGTGCAACTCGCAGAGCGGCGCCTGGGTTGGCGGACATGACCTGATGTCGAAGCCGTGCTTCCCCACCCTTGACCCTGGGCTGCAAGTTGCTTTCTACTATCGATTTCAGACCATCCGCAGACTGCATCTGCGGGATGCGCTCCGCGAGACGGTGGCGCGCCTGGACCTGGAGGCGCTGGACGGCGAACTCAGGGAGATGGTTGATGCGCGGGCGCTCCAAAGAACGGCCGCGTTTGGTCTACGCGGCGAGCTATTGTTCCCCGCGCCCCTCCTGCTCCACTCCAATCCGTTTCTGCTCGGCTATTACCGACTCCTTTACGGCCTGTCCCAGAAGGAATTCTACGCCAAGGGGCCATTCGGGCGGTTCAAGTCGCTCGAAGAGGCTGGCCGATGTTCGGAACCTCTACGTTTGCTGCTTCGACCACTCTGTGCGAGTTTGATTGGCACTGGCGAGAGGCTCGTGGGCGGATTGGACGAGTTGAACCAGGACGTGATCCATGAGCTTCAATTGCTGACCATCGGCCCGCAACTTCGTGGAAGCGAGAACACACGCATTGGGCAAAGTGCCACGCGCGAAGTACGTGATCTAATCCTGCGCATCGTCGCACCGCACGTTTGCGAACAAACGGACCGCACCATCGTGTTACGAAACTCATCCGACCGTATTGTGCTGATCGAGTTTTTTGCCGATCCGGACGTGCGCATTACAGAAAAACTGCCCACCGGAACCCGACCGACGCTGTCCATCGAGATCAAGGGCGGGGCCGATGTTTCGAACATCCACAATCGGCTTGGCGAAGCGGAGAAGAGTCACCAGAAAGCACGGAACGCCGGGTTTTTCGAGTTTTGGACCGTGCTGCGGGCCGACTTCACAGCCGAGAGCGCCAAGCGCGAGTCGCCGACGACGAGCCGCTTCTTCAATCTCGACCGCATTTGTGCCCCCCGTACGGCCGAGCACCGCGAGTTTCGCGAACTGCTGTCGTCACTGATCGGAATCCCCTCGTCGGATTGAGTCGTCCCCCAGCGCTCAGACCGGCGCATCGGCGTCAAAGCCGCGCGCTACACGGTAGAGCGCCTGGTCGAAGAATACCGCGATGCGGCGATTCAGTTCGAGCAGCCGATACACGTCGATGGGCCGCTGCCACACCGCGTGCGCGCGGGCGAAGGCCCAAACGTGCTTCCGCAGCAGCGTGAGCGCGCTCAGTACCTCGTGCACCTTGTAGCGCTGTGCCCGCCGTTCCCGGCCCACGTCCTGGTAGAACGCCTTCACTTCGTTCGGGGCCACGTCGCCGCGTAGCCACGAGCCGAGCTTGGCCAGAGCCTGCGTGACCCGCTGCAAGAGCTGCTCGGGGTCGCTCGCACGGTAGGAAATGGTGGTCGGGTTGGTGCGCACATCGGCCAGCCACAGCCGGGCCACCTCTTCGGCCCGCTCCTCGATTAGCGTCACCAGCAGGTCGGACAGCATGCCCCGGTCTTCTTCGCCCTGAAGCGTGACGAACGAATCCTGAATCGCCCATTCTTCCTGGTGCGCCGCCGCGCACGCCCGCAACGCTATCTCGTTTGAACTAAACGCCAGTTGCGGGTGTCCGGCCAGCGGAAAATAGCGCACCTCCGTCGCGTCATCGCCCGCCTGTTCCTGTCCGGCGACCTTTTCCAGCTCAAACGTCACAATCAGCAACTCACCGTAGAAGCTGCTCTCGAACGAGTCGGCGTCGAGCAGGCGCAGCACGCGTGCCTTAACGCCTGTTTCCTCGTGGAGCTCACGCTGGGCCGCTTGCGCAATGGTTTCGTGCATTTCGGCAAAGCCCATCGGCAGGCACCACATCCCCTGGTGCGGCTCGCGTTGGCGCTGCACAAGCAGCACCTCGCGACGTCCGTTGAGCACGACAGCGGCCGCAACCGGCAACGGGTTCTCGTAAAACACCGTGTCGCAGGCCGGGCAAGCCAGGCGCGAACAGCCGTTCACGACCTGCGCGACCACCGCCGTGCCGCACTGCGAGCAATATTTCGGTTTCAGCGGCATCGCGGCTGCCTGCAACGAAATGCGACGTCGTTCTTCGCCAGGACCACGCGGCCCTCGCGGGCTAGGCGTTGCGCCGCCCGCTCGAGCGCGGTGGGCAATTCTCCGGACCGTTTCCCGTCGGGCATCAGCAGCGTCAGCTTGAACCGCAAGTAGGTGCGCAGCTCGTCCTCCTGCGCCGCGTGGAACACGAGCGAATTCTCGTAGTCCACCCGCTCGATTCGCGTGAACCAGCGCGCCAGCAGGTCGGACCCGCTTTCCGCCGAAAAATTCCGGATCAGCCCCAGCAGGCGGGCGTCGAATTCGGGCAGGCCGACGAGGCGAGCGAGGTCGCGGCAAGAGTTTTCCGTGTGTGTGACTCCGAGAAACAGACCGTCTGGCGTCAGCACGCGGGTGACTTCCGGAAGCACGTCAGGAAAGAAATAGAGCGCAAACGAGGCGACGACCAGGTCAAAACTGCGGTCCGGCCAGTCCAGAGTGTGCTCGATTCGTTGTCCAACGAAGCGGGGCGCCCGGCCGGTAGCGGCGACACGGGCCAGGTAAACCTGCTCGTTCGTCGCGCACGCATCCACGCCTACAAGCAGCGCGTCGCGTGCCACCCGTCTGGCGATCGCTTCGGTCATGAACCCGAACCCGCAGCCCAGGTCCAGCACCGCCCTGGCGGAGGAAAGGTCGAGACCTGCCAGCACACTGTCGCGCACGTCCGCAGGGTTTGTGGACCGGTTTCTGATAATATCCGATATGGCTCTGTGTCGCGCCGGACTCTCGAAAGCTGATAGTGGTAGACTGAGCATGATTCTCCATTATGCCGGGTACCCGGCCCAGAGCAAAGTACCATGAAGACGTGGCCGCAGGGCGCGCCGCGCCGGACTTGGGACCCCGGTGGGCACGAGGGACCGGCGCTACACCAGCTCCGTCTGTCCCGGCACAGCCACCGGTGCCACCGGTAGTTCGCCCAATTCGTAACACGGCGGCGACAGGTCCAATTGCGACGCGTTCAGCACCCAGTCCCACGACAGCTCGCGCCCCGTATACGCCGACATCCGGCCGATGATCGCTGTCAGCGTGCTCTCGGCAATGCGGCGGCCCTCGTTGAGCGGCTTGCCCTTACGAATACTCGCAATCAGGTCGGCGTGCTCCTGAACGTAGGGATTGACGGTCTCGCCCTTCGGTTCGTACTTGAACTTCCGCTGGCCCGTGATTTCACCGTGCGGATTGGCCACGCCGCGCGTGCCGACGATCCGTTCGGAGACGCGGTCCGAGCAGCCGGCCATTTGGCGACACATCGACAGAACGCGTACGCCGCCGGGGTATTCGTACTCGACGGTAAAGTGGTCGAAGACGTTGCCGTATTCCTCGCCGGTGCGGACCTGTCGCCCGCCAAGGCCCACCGCCTTGACCGGCGGCGAGCCGAGCGCCCAGTTGATCACGTCAAGGTTGTGTACGTGCTGCTCGACGATGTGATCGCCCGAGAGCCACGTGAAATACAGCCAATTGCGGCATTGCCACTCCATGTCGGACCACTCGGGCTGCCGGGGCTTGACCCACAGCGTCCCCTGGTTCCAGTAGCACTGCGCCGCGGTGATCTGGCCGATCCAGCCGTCACGGATGCGTTTCAGGGTCTCGACGTAAGCGGGCTGGTGGCGCCGTTGCGTGCCGGCGACGACCGCTAGCCCCCTCTGCGTCGCGAGGTCGGACGCGGCGATAACGCGCCGGACGCCGACCGGATCGACCGCCACCGGCTTTTCCATAAAGACATGTTTGCCGGCGGTGATTGCGGCCTCGTAATGCTCGGGTCGGAAGCCGGGCGGGGCGGCCAGAATGACCAGCTCCAGGTCGCAGTCCAAAACGTGGCAATAGGCGTCAAATCCCGCGAAACACCGCTCGTCGCTGACTTTGATCCGTTCCGCCACGTCCGCCGCCTCTGGCGCGGCGAATGTCTCGCGGCTCTTGTCGAGGCGATCCTGGAAGGCGTCGCCGAGCGCGACGATTTCGACGTTGGGCGACGACCGCACGCAGTCCAGCGCGGCCTCGGTGCCCCGTTCGCCGCAGCCGATCACGCCGACACGGATGCGGTCGGGTTGTTTCCGGAGCACCGCCGGCGCGGGACCGCCTTTGGGTACGGTGGCGCAGCCGGTCACGACCGTGGCGGCGGCCGCGACGGCGGTGGTTTTCAGGAAATCACGGCGTGAGAAGGAGTCCGCATTCTCTGCTGGGGCCTGAAAGTCCGTTGACACGATTTTTCTCTCCGGACTGGGTGGAATCTGCGAGCGAGCAGACATCATAGTGAACGTCAGCGCTTCACTGTAGCGGTCCCCGCGCGGGACACAATTCGAACAGGTGCAGCGCGCTTTGGTCCGGGCCGGGCACCTCTTGGACGGGTAGCAGGTGCGGGGCAACCTCAGGATCGTGCAGCAGCTTGTCGAGCAGTTCGCGGTTGCCGGCAAACTCGAACTGCGCATCCTTGTCCGCCATCCCCACCTGTATGGCGAAGTAGCCGGGCTCCGGGGCACGAATCTGCCGACACAGGGCCTGGTAGTCCACCGGTTGATCGTCCCACACGTCCCAACGCAGGCCGGTGTAGAAGGCCACCCGGCGCGGACTGCCGGCGGCCAGCAAACGCTTGCCCGTCAGCTTCGGATCATGCGCGACCAGCCACGTGGCCGCGTCGGCCAGAAAGCCGTCCTTGGAATTCGGCACGCGTAGCGAGTAGCGCACCAGCGGCAAACTACACGCGACCACGGCGAGGATTCCCCACCAGGGCCGGCGCAGCGTCGCCGTCAGCGTTACAACCCTGCCCAGCAGCACGGCAGCCAGCGGAATCAACAGGACGGTCGGAACGAGCATGTGCCGCGGGTCGAGATAGCCTTTGCCCGCCAGCACGAGCAGCCCCAGAGTGAAATGTCCAGCCAGACAGGCTGTCCAGCCGAGCAGCGGCGTCTGCAACAGCCGCCGCCGCAGGTTGTACAGCGGCCACAGGGCTAGCAACGGCACCACCACGCGCCCGGCCCGGAATAATTTGTACAGCGCCTGCGGTAGCAGGGCATACCACGGCAGATCGAGAGTGATCAGCCGTGCTTCCGTCAGGCTGCCGGCAGCACCGGGGTCGGCCGCAGAATGGAATGCGTTCTCATTCGACGTAGGGTGGGCACCGCCCACCATTCCACCTTCGCCCGCCCACAAATCGGACAAGCTCTTTTTGGTCGAAAAACGCCCGACCGTGATCCAGTACGGGGCGGCACAGATCAGGAATCCGGCCGCGAGCGCGGCGCCGCGTACCATGAGCAGACGCCGCGGAACGCGCCGCCACGTGGTCAGCAGCACGAAAAGCCCGGCGAGCGCCGGCACGAAGCCCTCCTCGCGGGTCAGGAAAGCCAGTCCACTGAGCAGGCCGCACCCCAGGGCCGCGCGCCAGTTGTCCAGCTTCAACAGCAGGCACGTCGCGCCGAGATAGAACGCCAAATGCACCTGCTCGGACATGACGTCGCAGGAAAGCCAGACGTTGAGGTCCAACAGCGCGGCCAGCAACATCGCGGCGAGGGCAGTGACCCGCGCATCGACGGGCAAGGCCAGACGGCGAACCAGCCGGCTCGCGAGCACGCCCGTCAGCACGACCACGGCTAGTCCGGCCGACCAACACACGAGCTGCCCGCTGCGCTGCCAGGTGAGCGGTGTTTCCGCAGTCCCCAGCAGGCGCGCGGCCCGCTCGCTCCCCAGAATCAGGACCGGCAGCAGCGGGTGTTGCTGTGCCGCCGGAGTGCGCAAATACGCCCAACCGTGCGCACCCAAATCCCGGGCGTACCAGCAGAACGTGCAGCCGTCCCGGGAGATCACCGGCAGCCGGTAGGCCAGCGCCGCGCGCCACGCGCCGGCCAGAAGCAGGACCGCCAGCACGCTGGCCCAATACCAGCGCCCCGTCACGCCGCGTGCCGTGCGGCTCATCCCGTCCCCCGGGGCGCACCCCGCGGGCGAGCGACCAGAAGCACCTGGACGAGTTGCACGGCGTTGCGGACGCCCATCTTCTTGAGCAGGTGCTTGCGATGTACCTCCACCGTTTTTTCCTTGACCCCGAGTTTGGCCGCAATCTGTTTGTTCGCGTGACCCACCAGGACCAGCTCCATGACCTCACGCTCGCGCCCGGTGAGCGTGGCGAGGCGCGCAGCAAAGCCCTCCTGCTCCCGCTGCTGCTCGCGCTGGCGACCGTCAATGTCCAGCGCCAGGCGAATCCGTCGCAGCAGCAGCTCGTCGCTGACCGGCTTTTCCAGAAAGTCAACCACGCCCGCCCGGACCGCCCGGACGGCCATCGGGATGTCCCCGTGCCCCGTAACGATGATCACCGGCAGGCTCAGCGTTTGTCGCACCAGTCGGGCTTGCAGTTCCAGGCCGCTCATGCCGCGCATCCGCAGATCGAGCACCAGGCAGCCCGGCTGGTGCGGGCGATACTGCGCCAGGAATTCCTCAGCCGACAGGAAAGTCCGCACGTTGAGACCCTGGGAACGCAGGAGGCAGCCAAGCGATTCGCACACGGCTTCGTCGTCGTCCACGACGAATACGACAGGCTCAGCGGCCAGTTCCAACTCGGGCATACGAACTATTCCTGGGCGGGCGCTGCGGCGCCATTCGACTGGCACTCAACAACCGGCAAGGCAAAGCCGAATACGGCCCCGCGACCCGGATTGGGCTCCAGCCACATTTTCCCGGCATGTGTGCCTTCGACGATCGTGCGGCTGATGGACAAACCCAACCCCGTGCCCTTCTGCTTGGTCGTAAAAAACGGGTCAAAGACGTGTGCCGCAACTTCGGGCAACAGACCCGGACCCGCGTCGCGCACGGTCACGCAAACCGCGCCGTCCGCGCGAACATACGTCCGTACCCACAGGTGCCGCGCGGCGGCGGGCGTGCTCTGCAGCGCATCAATCCCGTTGTTTATGAGGTTGATAACCACCTGCTCGAGCGGAATCCGCTCCACCAGTACCAGCGGCAGATTCTCCCCGAGGTCCAGTTGGATGGCCACCTGTTGTTGGCGGGCCAGCGGAGTCACGAAGCCGAGCGCGTCGCGCACGACGGCGTTCAGGTCAGTCGGCACGCGGTTGGGCGGGACCTTGCGCACAAAGGCCTTCAGCCCGCGAATGAACTGCCCGGCGCGCTCCGCCTGACCGGCGACCTTCTGCAGCGTGTCCGCGGCCTGCGAAACGCCCCACACGCCGGCCAGCAGTTGAGTCCGCGCGCCGCGCGCGTAATAGAGAATGGCCGAAAGCGGCTGAGCCAGTTCGTGTGCCAGCCCGGACACCATCTCGCCCAGCGAATTGACCCGCGCAATGTGTGCCATTTGCTCCTGGTGCCGTCGCGCCGCCTCCTCGGCCAGTTTTCGAGCGGCGATATTGCGCACGACGCGAATGACGTCGAGGGCGGCCCCCGTCGCTGCATCACGCCGGGCGCGTGCGGTCGCTTCGCACCAGACGTAAGAACCGTCTTTGCAGCGCGCCCGGTATTCAAACGTCAGTGCAGCGGTCTCCTGGAGGACGTGCGCGTGCCAGCCGCGCATGGGCTCCGCGTCTTCGTCGTGGAAGAACTCGTACATGCTGCGTCCCACGAATTCTTCGGGGTAGAAACCGGTCAGCACGCGGCAAGCCGGGGAGATGTAGAGGATGTTCCCCTCCAGACTCACTCGCACGATCACGTCCGTGGCGTTCTCCGCGAGCAGACGGTAGCGCTCCTCGCTCTTGCGCAGAATCTCCTCGGCGTGCTTTCGCTCCGTGGTATCTTGGACGATCCCGACGTTCATCTGGAGCGTGCGGTCCGGCGACAAAACGCGGGCCGTGTGTACGTGGACCCAGCGCTCCTGCCCGTCACGCCGCAGCAGGCGAAATTCCAGCGTGAACTCCTGTTGCGCGCGCACCGCGAACTGGATGGCCGTCCAGAGCCTCTCCCGATCCTCCGAATGAACGGATTGTAGCCAGCCGAGGCCGAGGCACTCCGGCGGCGCGAGCCCGCAGATTTCGGCGAGGCGCGGATTGACGTACGAACACCCGCCTGAACCGTCCGACAGAAAAATGCCGACCGGAGCCGTCGTCGACAACGTGCGAAAGCGCTCTTCGCTCGCGCGCAGCGCCTCCTCGGCCTGTTTGCGGTCCGTGATGTTCCGGGAGCAACACAGAATCTTCTCCACCTGTCCGTCGTGACCGCGGAGCGGCGTCGCCTGGATCTCCAACCAGACGTACGCACCGTCGCGGCAACGGAACCGGTACTCCGTGCGCGTCCGCTGGCCACGCAGGTTGTCCGCACGAGCCTGCTCGATGTTGGCCAGATCGTCCGGGTGTACGCGGACGCGGAAATCACTGTGCTCGATCTCCGCCGGGGTGTACCCGGTGGCCCGGTAAAACGACGGGCTGATATACAGTCGGTTCCCGTCGCGGTCGTTGAGGCTGACGAAATCCTCCATCGAGTCAGCGAGCAGCCGGTAGCGCTCTTCGCTGTGCGCCAGCCGCGCCCCCTGCGCTGCAAGCTGCGCACCATGCGCCGCTGTCACACGCACGTATAGCGGCGTGACGGCCGTGACAAC